>CAZCPI010000164.1:0-6141 GCA_964500535.1 uncultured Bacteroidales bacterium | reverse complement strand
TGTCTTTCTCCAAGTTTATAATAACCGGACAAATATGCCAGATCTATGTCACTTGCCAACTGAGATAACCATGGAGTATAACCAAGTGCTACACCAGCCTGATTTTGAATAAACGCATATTTGGATGGATTCCAGTACTGTGAATAGACGTCAGGATTTGTTGCTGCACCGACATCACCCATACCACTGGCCACAGCATCAGGAGAAATACCTAAAGAATATACTGAACTTGATATAGGATTATAATTCTGGTCATCTGCATAACTTAAATTACTGCAAAGAATCAGACTTGCGAACAATATGCTTATATACTTCTTCATATTTTATGGAAAAAATTAATGGACAAACTTAGTAATAATAACTGATGAAACCCTGAATTATTGTCTGAAGAGTCTCAATTTTTCAGTTATCAAACAAAAAGATCCGTTTGAATCAGTAACCGTTACTTTACATACATATATACCTGAAGGGGCATCCTTACCATTGCTGTATCTCATATTCCATTCGAATTTTTCGCTGAGATTATCAGATGAAAGCATATTCTCTGTACTGCTCCAGACTAATCTTCCAACAACATCAAAGATGTCAATCTTTACATTTACAGCGACTTCGGGTCTGTTGTGAGTAAACCTGAAAATTGTTTTATCAGATTGTTGTGCTATTTTAAGTTGTGTCAGTACCGGATCCAGTCCAGGTTTAACGGTAAAATTAATTTTTGCGGTTGAGGAATTATTCTGGACATCCCAGGCTTTGAAAGTCAGATTGTGAGCACCCTCACTCATGTCAGGAAGAACATATCTGACAACACCTGAGTTATAACTACCTATATCAGCCAGATAATAATTGTTTACAACATATGTTTTATCCGGATCGCCATCAAGAACAACCTGTAGGTCATGTCCGATACCATTACCTGATGTATTCAAACCATTCACATCTGATATTTCAGCTATTAAAGTAGGAGCCTCATTGACATTACCCCCGTCAGAAAAAGTATTATCGTTCAGGTAAAGTTTTATTTCAGGACCATCAGTATCTGATATTGCGTTTGGATTTGTACCACCAACAATGAATTTATCAAAATATCCCTGCGCTTCATTCTTACCACTTTCATCATAAGCATACAAATTTATTTTACCTGTTTCATATGAATATGCAATATCTTTAGGTACTATAAATGTAAAACTAAACTCACCTGACGAAACACTGTCTTTTCCTGAAAACAAGACCTTGCTCTGATCATAATAAGAAAATATTTCAGCCCCGTTGCTCCCGAGAGTTTTAACAAGCTCTCTTGAATCAAGCACTGTAGGAAAAATAAGTCCGTTGAAATCATCCGCAAACGTTCCATCTTCACGATAGACTTTACCTTTTATCACGACATTGTCAAGAGCTCTGAATGTATCCGCTGATAATGAGATATCTTTTCCATTGATTTGAGTAATCTTAAGCGAATACTCCGGATATGCCAGTTTCAATGCCGGATCACCGATCAGGGTGAAACTCAGCTTATTCCTGTCATTTCTGAGTGATTCACTTATTTTGGTTAGATGCATTATCTCGCCAAGTGAATTTCTTTTACCATTATGCCTTGAAAAAATATTATCAGTAAAACTCTGATTAATAATATTATTATTAGTTGAATAAACTATTCTTGTTGTAGTAAACAGAGCTATACTTCCTCCGTTTTTATTCAGGAAGGCCAGTTCTCCACCGGTTATCTCAGGACTATCGTATCTTGTAAAATCACACGTAGCAGTTACCCACAGAGGTAAACACTTATTTGTCATCAGTTTTACATCGGCAGAAGTCAGTACTTTTTCAGCTGTCCATTCTGTCGTAGAGCCATGACCGGTATAGTTTAGCAATAAAAGTCCTGAGTTTAAAAGTTCAGCAAATCTGTTTCTACCATCAGGAATTGTCGCTCCTGATGCTGTTGTGACCTTTTTATAAGCATCAACATAAATCCTGTTGACCATAAATTCAGGATATCTGGATTCAACTTTATTTGCAAGAGACTCTGCCTGAGAAGTATGAATATTATCATCACCATCATCGGCGACATATAACAATTTGTTCTTCCAGACTCCCTTACGCTTATTTTCCATATAACCAATCGTCTTATCAACAGTGATAACTGCTTCTTCGACAGTATTTACCGGGAAACGCCCTATGCCGATATCAAGTCTGGCAGCTGAAAGATCTGATCCTTCGGTATCATCAAGAAATCCAAAATAATCATCTGTTACAAACGATTGTGTCCCTTCATTACTTTCAACAGACTGATATGTCAGAATATGATTTTTTTTGACAGGATCATTTGTAAACATAGTTGAAACCATTCTGTTATCATAAACACCACCACCAAATAATAGCAGATATTTAGGAAGTTCATCATTTGTTGTCGCCTTGTCATAAAAATACTTCATCATCAGTCTGTAAGCTGTTGCATCAGGTGTACCTGAAGAAAATTCATTGTAAACCTGCTCAGGAGTTACAACCAGTACATTTAATCCATCAATAGAAGTATGAGCATTTGCAAGTCTTTTGCTTTGTTCCAGAAAGTCCTTTGCTGCTATGATAACCATATCAACATTGTTGTGGGCGTGAATATCCTGATTGGTCACATCTCCCTCTACAACAGGTCCGGGAATTTTACCGTTAAGATTTAAACATACATATTCCTTGAGTGACGAAGCATCAGCATTAAAGTTAAAATCTGTACCATTAAGATTTCCTTTTATTTGCTTCATGTTGACGGGGTCTGTAACATCAAAAACCATCGTATTGGCATTTGATTCTTTAATTGTAAACCCGGCGACTTTACCTGATCCGACACTCACAGGATCCCTGAACATAAACGGGGTTTGACCGGCCTTTAAAAACTTTCTTACGTTAAGGATAATATAATTAAGAAACGCTCTCGGTGTAGACGAATTACCTTTTATATTATATGAGAGTTTTACGTTGAGGGTTTCAGACTCAGGCGTAAAAGACGACAACATCGTTGATGACGTAGCATATGTATAAAGATTTGTTGTAAAGACAGCATACATGGACAAAGTATGCATGAACTTGTCGTTTACATAAACATCGCAAGATGAAGTCGCTGTGTTATGGGCTACAAACTGTGTCTGAATTACAGACTTTTGCGACATGTCAATGCCGCTTACATTAAAAGTTTTGGTCTGAATGGGATTTGTAGTGAAATCCTCTCCATACAACTCACGTCCTGTTCCACTCCCGGAAACAGACTCTCCGATATTCACCTTCTCATACTCATGTAGCAAGCAATCAGTAAAAGTTGTCACCTGAACATTGGCTGTATTTTTATTATCAATGGTTTCAGCGATTAATGAGCCTGATTCTTTTTCACCAATGAAGTAATATGCCTTATCAGAATAGTGGTTTCTTACCCTTTTGAATAGGTTACTTGTTTTATCATATTTCCATGAAACCGGTCCTTGCGCGTAGAAAAGTACAAAGTCTCCTTTGTTGAATACGCCATCACTTCCTGTGTTTTTCCAGACAGCTACTTCAGGAAGATCATCATAATACTGCCCTACAGTGAAGTTTTCTTCCAGAAGTGCACCTCCGTATCCGTAAATCTGCACTTTTTCAGGATTGAATCCCATACCGGTAATTTCTTCCCATGTGATTTTGTACATGCCTGATTGGGTAACACTTATTTTTTTCCACTTTCCGGACTTAAGTACGGAGGTAGATGAAGTGGTCTTTTTCAGAAATGCAGGGGCTTTTTTTTGTGAAACGTCTGAAGTTATTGGTGTAATTTTCCAGTCAAATGCTGTAAGACGGTAGTATTCACCATCCTTTTTAATATATGGTGTGAACATCAGCTCAAGTGCTGTTCTTTTCCTGATGGTTACGGTATTAACTGAAACTTCTATGTTATCTTCTAACTCTGTCGATTGAAGTTTATATTGTTCGATTTCCTTTTTCTTTATTTTCTCAAATACAGGAAATGCAATTTCAACTTTATAATTATCAGCCTGAACTTCAGGCATTATCATCTCTGAATAATTTGGCAATACGGTTTCACCACTCCTGACCGAACCTTTAAAATCGTAACAGGCAGGAGATGAATCTGTATTATAAAACCATTCCAAAGACCTTGAGTTTGCTGCAAAGATCGTAGTTATGGATAAAACTAAAAAAATCAGGATAAGTTTAAATCTCATGTTCAATTGCTGTGATAAAATAAAAACGCTGTTTAGGTGCTTTTCGTATTTTATTTCACACGTAAATCCAGTAATTTTTTGTTTTCCAGATATCCTTCAAGATGATCCCCGATTTTTAAAGGTCCAATGCCTGAAGGAGTACCGGTAAAAATAAGATCTCCGGTTTTTAGAGTAAAAAACGACGAAGCATATTCAATAACTTTATCGACAGTAAAGATCATGTCTGCGGTGAAACCGGTCTGAACTCTTTTACTGTTTATATCAAGCCAGAAATTTAATTTCTGAATATCATCATAATCAGATAAAGGAACAAACTCACCTAGCACGGCAGATTGGTCAAAACCTTTACATATTTCCCATGGTTTCCCCTCAGAACGCAATTTTCTTTGCAAATCTCTGGCTGTGAGGTCTAATCCGACAGTAATTTCTTTATAGTATCTGTGAGCAAATTTTTGCGTAATACTCTTACCTAGCTTGTTTATTCTTACAACAATTTCGGTTTCATAGTGAATCTCCCCTGAAAAATCAGGTAAGAAAAAAGGCATATTTACTGAAGGAGTTGATGCAGGTGCATGTGTTACAGATGAATCCGGTTTACTGAATAATACAGGTTCTTCAGGTACCGGATTGTTCAGTTCCAATAAATGTTTGCGGTAATTCATACCGACTGCTATAATCTTCATAATATGGGGATTCGATTCTATAGGTTACTTAACCTGTTGAACATTAATGCCAGGTGAGCATATATTGATGTATTCTGCACCACAATATTATCAGGTACCGTAATCCTGAAAGGAGTAAAATTCCAGATAGCTTTAATGCCTCCTTTAATCATCAATTCAGCTACTTCCTGAGCAGAATCAATAGGAACAGTGAGTATACCGATAGAAACATCCAGATCTTTCTGAATATTCATAAACTGGTTTTTATTATATACAGGTATTCCGTAAATCTCTCCACGAATATCAGGATTCACATCAAATCCTGCAACAATTTCAAGTCCATATTGAGATAAACCTTTGTCTCTTAGTAATGCTCCGCCAAGACTGCCCACACCAAATATTACTGCCTTATGTGAACTTCTGAATCCAAGTGAACTTTCAAGCACATCAATTAATTCTTTCACGTCATAACCGACTCTGGTCTTGCCGGATACATTAATCAGTGATAAATCCTTTGCTATTTGAGAAGCACCAACATTTATCGCACGCGAGATCTGAGTTGAAGATACATATGCGACACCTTTATTAGATTCCAGCCTGAGATACGCAAGATACCAGGGCAATCTTCTTAATGTAGGTTCAGGGACACTATCGATAACTAAAAATTTTTGTGGCATCTTCAATTTATGTCTTTCTTTTTCACAAATATATAAAAAATCAGGATGATACAATATTGCATTAATAGTAAAACTACCATATTTTTGATATTGAAATCACAAATTATTACAATAATGGCAAATACCGACTGGAAAAGCGTCCTGGGAAATATCAAATCAGAAAACTCTGATGAGCAACAAATTGAAACAAATAATCATGTTTATGAACCTGAGAAAAAAGATAAAAAACAAGATCTTATAATAAGATTTGAAAGGCGCAATGGTAAACCTGCGACAATAATCAGCAACTTTCAGGGTTCTGAAACTGAACTGAAAGATCTTGCCAGAAATCTTAAAACATTATGTGGCTCAGGAGGGTCTGCAAAAGACGATGAGATACTTATTCAGGGAGATTTCAGACAGAAGATTGCCCTGTATTTAAAAAATGCAGGACATAAGGTCAAAGGAGATTTTAAATAAGTCTATTTGGAAAATGCCTGGAATAAAGTAAAAGGAGATTTTAATTAAGTCTATTTGGAAAGTGCTGGGTATTAAGTAAAAGGCGATTTAAAATCGAGTAGGAGGAAAATAAAATAGTTTTCCTCCTATTTTATTTTCCGACCT
>CAZCPI010000163.1:0-6195 GCA_964500535.1 uncultured Bacteroidales bacterium | reverse complement strand
AAGACAAACCATCTGTACCGCTTAATATAGAAGGTGTAGATCCTCGTAATAATCCTCGTGTTTCTTTAAAAGTATTATATGAAAATATTTTAAAGGATCTTGATGATGCTATTGCTGACCTTGAAGGATTCCAGAGAGGCAATAAAGGTTTGATAGATCAGAATGTTGCTTATGGACTTCGTGCGCGTGCTTATCTTTATATGGAAGAATGGGAGAAAGCAGCTGCTGATGCTGAAAAAGCTCTTGCAGGTTATACTCCTTATGATATAACTGAAATTCAGGTTCCGGGTTTCAATGAAGCTAATGATCATAACTGGATTTGGGCAGTTCTTATTCCTGCTGAACTTGCAGGTCAGGATCTAGCAACATGGCCATCACAAATTGGTTCTTTCTCCGGAAATGCATATGTTCCTTATGGCGGTATCTGGAGATCTATTAACAAACTTCTCTATGATAAGATACCAGCAACTGACGTTAGGAAAAGCTGGTGGTTGAACGAGAATAAATATTCTCCAAACATTGAAACTCTTACCTGGACTGATTATGCTAATAACATAACATACAAAGGACAGGAAATTGTTAATGCTGTCATTCCTGATGTTAAAGTAGCGATGGCTGCATATGCAAACGTTAAATTCGGCCAGCGTTCGGGCGTTGGTGAAGCAGTAAATGATGGAGACTGGTGTCTGATGCGTGCTGAGGAAATGATACTTATCAAAGCTGAAGCTCTTGCAAAAAGTGGTAAACTTGCTGAAGGCAAACAGGTTTTACAGGATTTTGTTAAAACATATCGTGACCCTTCATATGCGTCTGTTGCCGGTTCTTTAGCTGATTTTGAAAACGAAGTATGGCTCCAACGTCGTGTTGAACTTTGGGGTGAAGGTTTTGCTATGGCTGATGTTATGAGACTTAACAGAAATGTAGTAAGATTTCATCCGGGTGAAGTTACCAATGTTCCTGAAGATTACAGGTTTAACATTCCTGCAAATGATCCATGGCTGTTGCTGCGTTTTGTTCAGAGAGAAATAACAAACAATGCAGGTATTATACAAAATGAAGGTGGAACTCAACCGAAATCAGGTGATGGCGCTACACTTCTTGATGGACTTACGGACTAGTAGAAAACATAAATAGATTTTAAATATGAAAAAATTAAATATTTTAGCAGCATTATCATTTGTGTTAATGATATTGGTTTCGTGTAGCGAAGAAATTACACGTGAACCATCGCCTGAATTCAATCCATCAAGCAATAAGGTATATTTCCCAAAGCAGGAGAGTAAAGTGATTGTCGCTATTGATGCTGAAACCATTGACGTGCAAATTGCAAGAAAAGTTGTGAAAGATGCTTTGACTTTAGATTTGAAGTATTCAAATACTTATGCTGATTTCTTTAAAGGTCCTGAGACGGTTACATTTGCTGCTGGTGATTCACTTGCTTCAATCAAGATTACACTTGGAAGTATTGAGCTTATGAAGGAATACCTTTTCTCTATATCAGTTGCTGATGTTAACCAAACAGATCCTTACTCTGTTAGTGACGTATATCCAGTAATTGCTATGAATGTGATGAAGGAAGATTTTTTACCTTTCGCAAAGGGTATATACACAGATCCTTTTTGGAACACTGTATCATCTGAAGAAAAAGTATTAGAATATTCTACGTCTTTGAAAGTCTATCGTATGAAAGGTTTGTTTGATGGAACAGGCGATGATTTTCTGTTTGAATGGGATGGTGCACAAACTATTGTACTTAAAGATGGTAGTGGTCCAAAATTGGCAAAATATATAGCTAAAGGATACAACACTGGCTATTATATGGCTGATAATAATAGTTATGTTTATGCATTTTTTGTGAACGACCAAACTGTTAGTAAAGGAGGCGGTAAGCTATCGTATGATTCAACTAGTAAAACATTTACATTCCCAATATTCTGGGGAATTGCTTCTGGGTCTGGTTGGGGATGGAAACTATCAACCTATCAGATAACAGAACTTTTATAAATTATTTGAAGTCTTTATTATTAAAGCTTCTTCAATAAGATACCAGATCATAAAATCAGAAAAAGGCGCTTAACGGCGCCTTTTTTTATTTCTTTTATTCACTGATAATCATGTATTATTAAGATTTAATCATATTATTTAATTTTGTTTGCTTCGTATTGATATATTCCTTTATTTTGAAACAGATTTTAATTAAGGATTAAAGTTCTGATTTTATTATTTTTTTTAATTTGATAAGTACACAAAAAACTACTACAATTATGCGTAGTGGAATTTCAAGTGTTACATACTAGTATAGTTTAAAAAAATACATATGAAGAAAGGTTTTGTATTAATTGCATTTTCAACATTATTGATTTGCCAGTTTGCTTTTTCAGAAGGATTGAAGAGTGTAAGATTAAAAAACGGTTTCACCGTTTTGATTTGGGAAGATTCAACAAAAACTGAAGTTTTCGGGTCTATAGCTGTGAAAACAGGTTCGGCAAATGACCCTGAAAAATATACAGGTCTTGCTCATTATCTTGAACATGTGATGTTTAAAGGGACTGAGAGGATAGGTGCTCTTGACTGGACTAAGGAAAAGCAGTTGTATGAGAGTATTATTGCAAAATATGATGAAAGGGCATTAACTGAAGATCCTGTTAAAAGATCGCAACTTGATAAGGAAATAAATGATCTGTCTGTAGAAGAATCTTCAATTAGTATCTCAAATGAGTTTTCAACTTTGATTGAATCAATTGGAGGTACCGGTCTTAATGCCGGAACATCTTTTGACAGAACTCTTTATTATAATACTTTCCCTGCGTTTCAACTTGAAAAATGGTTGGAAATATACTCCAGTAGGTATATTAATCCTGTATTCAGAACTTTCCAGGCGGAGTTGGAAAATGTTTATGAAGAATTCAATATGTATTCTGACAGTAAATCGTCACAGTTATCAGACAAAATATTTGCTACGATATTTGAAAACCATCCATACGGACGACCGATAGTAGGTTACGGAAACCATCTGAAGAATCCTCAGCTGAGTAAGTTAATTGAGTTTTACCGTAAATACTATGTGCCTGAAAATATGGCTTTGATTATAGTAGGTAACGTAAAGGCTGAAGATATTTTAAAGACAATTTCAAGAAAATTCTCAAGGCTGCAACCCGGGAGTGAGAGTATAACTGCTCCATCTTCACTTCCCGATTTAAAAGGTTATAAAACAGTTTCTATTTCTCTGGGAGATTATCCTGAAATGGTTTTAACATATAATGGTGTACCTGAAAACCATGAAGATAAATTGAAACTTCAGGTTTGCATTGAACTACTTTCTAATAGTAATAAGACAGGTCTATTGGATAAGTTGTCTCTGGATGGAGATTTAATGTATTCCACTGCTTCGCAGATATCTTTATCATCAGGTGGCAGGATACTGATTACAGGTATTCCGGCATACGATATGGGACAAAGAAGATATGAATCCAATAAATCAGTCGAGAAAATGATGACTGACATAATAAACAGATTAAAATCCGGAGATTATGAAAGCTGGCTGCTGCAATCAGTTAAAGACAATATTTGCAGGAGAAATGATATGAGCTTCGAATCTTCGCAATCAGTAGGTAATATACTTTCTAACGCATTTGTCTGTGATGTTGATTTAAACACAGTGCTTAAATATGATTCGATCGTACAAAGTATTACAGTCGACGAAATCAATTTGCTGGCTAAAAAATACTTTAATGATGATAAACTGGCTATTTCAATAGTTGAGGGAAAATCAAAACAAAATGAAAAATTGCCTGTTGCAGATAAGATTAAACCGGTTGAGTCAACTTTAGGAAAGGTTTCGGACTATAAGACCTGGTTTGAAACCATCGCGGTAGGAGATGTAAAAGAAAACTTTGAAAATTTTGATGATGTAAAAGTTGCGAAGATTAATGATCTTTCAAAGCTATATTACAGGCATAATAATGTAAATGATTATTTCTCGCTAACCTTAAAGTATGGAGTAGGAGAACGGGTTTTCCCTAAACTTGGTTTGTCTGCGATGTTAATGAATAGTGCTGGTGTAATGGATGCGCTTAGTGCTCAGGAATTTAAAAGAGAGTTGAGTATTTTGAATTCTAACTGTAATTATTATTCAGATGATGATTATTTATATGTAAGAATTTCAGGGGTAGACAGAAATCTGAAGGAAATATGTAATCTTATAACAAGGCAAATACTAATGCCGAAACCGGATGAAAAGCAGATCAGAAATGTCAAGAGTCAACTATTGCAAAGCCGTTATACCGAGAATGAAAATACGGATGTGGTAAAAGAGGCATTGAGCGAATATATGATGTACGGCACAGGCTCTGAATACATAGACAGATTAAAGGAAGAAGAAATTATAAATTCAGATTTTGCAGAGCTAAAAAGTACTTTCCAGAAAGCTACCGGTTACGAAGCTGAAGTTCATTATGCCGGTGCTCTTCCTTTTGACGAAGTCAAAGAAATACTTAGTGCAAATCTGCCGCTTAAAGTCGGTGAAATTGCCAGTGAATCTCCAAAAGACAAAGCATTGCAGAAAATAACTGAGAATACAGTTTATTATATTCAAAACAAGGATTTGCGTCAAAGCGAAATACTGATTTATCTTAACGGACCTAAGTTTTCACCTGAGAAGTCTGCCGGGCTTACAGTTTTTAACCAGTATTTTGGCGGAGGATTTGGCGGTCTGGTAATAAATGAAATCAGAGAAAAAAATTCAATGGCATATCACGCATCAGGTAATTTCTTTAAACCATTAAAGAAAGATTCTGAATCATATTTCTTTGGTAGTGTCGGGACACAAAATGATAAGACTATAGATGCTCTGACATTGTATTCGAAATTGTTAAATGATATGCCTTTGGTACCCGAAAGGATGAATACCATTAAGGATTATCTTTACAAATCTCTTTTGTCAGATAAAACGAACTTCAGAAATTCCAGTCAGGTATATAATTCATACAAGCTTTTAGGTTATGATGTTGATCCTGCAAAATACATGTTGCCAGTCATAAAAGATATGAATTTTGATGATTTAAAGGCTTTCTATGAAGCCAATCTTAAAGGGAAACCTGTCTCAATCGGCATCGTTGGAAATATTAGTTCGGAAGATGTAAAGAAACTCGAGCAATTCGGTAAAGTTAAGAAGTTATCGGTTACAGATATTTTTAAATGATTTATTAAGGCAGATTGCAATATGTGTAGATTCAGGTTATGCTAATGAATCGATAAATAGCAGCATAATTGTCTTATCTTTGCAGCAAATTTATTAAAGGTTTATGATTGAGACTGCTATGCTAAATGAAAAGTCAGAGAAGACTGTACTTGTGGGTTTGATTACTGATAAGCAACCTGAACAGAAAGCAAAGGAATATCTGGAGGAACTGGCTTTCCTTGCTGATACAGCCGGAGCGACTCCTGTAAAGACATTTTTGCAAAGAGTCGATTTTGCAAATCCCAAGACATTTGTCGGAACCGGCAAACTCGCTGAGATTAAAGCCTACGTGGTGGATAATGAAATCGATATGGCAATTTTTGATGATGAATTGTCAGCAAAACAAGTCAGAAACCTTGAGAACGAACTTAAGATTAAAATACTAGATCGTACCAATCTGATACTTGATATTTTCGCGAAACGTGCACAGACAGCGCATGCGAAAACTCAGGTCGAGCTTGCTCAATACAAGTATCTGCTGCCAAGGCTTGCCGGTTTATGGACTCACCTTGAGAGGCAACGTGGCGGTATCGGTATGCGTGGTCCCGGTGAAGCTCAGATTGAAACTGACCGAAGGATTATCCTTGACAAAATAGCAAAGCTTAAGGAAGATCTTAAAATTATTGACAAACAGAAAGCAACCCAAAGAAAGAACCGCGGGAAGATGGTTCGTGTTGCGTTAGTCGGTTATACCAATGTTGGCAAATCAACTTTGATGAACGTCCTGAGCAAATCAGAAGTTTTCGCAGAAAATAAATTGTTTGCTACTCTGGATACCACTGTCAGAAAGGTTATCATTGACAATCTGCCTTTCCTTCTGACGGATACTGTAGGTTTCATACGTAAGCTGCCACACGATCTGGTAGAGTCTTTCAAGTCTACGCTGGATGAAGTTAGAGAGGCAGACCTGCTGTTGCATATAGTAGATATCTCTCATCCGGGTTTTGAAGAGCAGA
>CAZCPI010000162.1:0-6197 GCA_964500535.1 uncultured Bacteroidales bacterium | reverse complement strand
CCGAAACAGGATACGGATATATTCAAATAGATTCACAAAAAGAAGGAAACATATCAAAAATTAAAACATTTACTGAGAAACCAAATCTTGATCTTGCAAAGGTTTTTCTTGAAAGCGGTGAATTTCTCTGGAATTCAGGTATTTTTCTCTGGAATGTCAAAACGATACTTAATGCTTTTGACGAATTACTACCTGATATAGCCAGCAGATTTAACAGTGGCAAAAATATGTTTAACACTTCAGGAGAATCCGATTTCATAAACATGATTTTCCCGGCTTGTCCAAACATTTCCATAGACTATGGTATATTGGAAAAGGCATCAAATGTTAATGTTTTATCTGCTGATTTTGGATGGTCTGATCTGGGCACATGGGGCTCATTGCATGATTTATCTTTAAAGGACGAAAACAACAATGCGATTCTAAAATGTGATGCTTTACTCTATGAAAGCAGCAACAATCTTATTTCTCTGCCTTCTGATAAACTGGTAGTACTTCAAAAGCTTAACGGATATATTGTTGCAGAATCAGGAAATGTTCTGATGATCTGCAAAAAAGAAGACGAACAGGAAATAAGACAATTTGTTATTGATACTCAACTCAAAAAAGGGGAAGATTTCATATAGGAATACGCGTTATTTTTTAAAAACATATTTATTTTAAGTAGTTCAGTTGTATTAAAAAAACGAGGGTGTTAAAACACACCCTCGTTTTTTATTATTACAATTTTACACATAAAAAGTATTACTATTAGCTTTTTAATAGCTTTTAAGTAGTTTAACCAATCTTTTTGATACTTTTTTTAGTCTTTGTGTAATATTTTGTCATTATATATTTGGAAATACCAAATTTGTAAAATATCTTTGCGGCTGATAAATGACTGAGAAAACTATGAGATTTGCAAAAATGCACGGAGCGGGTAATGACTATATATACGTTAATGCTATACAGGAACGTATCGTTAGCCCATCAGAACTCGCCGTAAAGGTGAGCGACAGGCATTTTGGAATAGGTTCAGACGGACTTGTTCTTATAATGTCTTCCAAAAAAGCAGATTTCAGAATGAGAATGTTTAACAGTGACGGCTCAGAAGCTGAAATGTGTGGGAATGCATCAAGATGTGTAGGTAAATACATCTATGATAAAAAACTCACAAATAAAACAACCATAACTCTCGAGACAAAAGCCGGCATAAAGATACTTTATTTACTGGTTGAAAAAGGTAAAGTAAAAAAGGTCAAAGTCGATATGGGTGAGCCTTTACTCGACTCATCACTTATCCCTGTAGTTTCAAAGAATAAAAGAGTGGTAATGGAACCACTTGAAATTGACGGAGAAACACATGAAATAACATGCGTTTCTATGGGTAATCCGCATGCTGTCACGTTTAAAAGAAACATTGACTCAATAAATCTTGAATTATTAGGCCCAAAATTTGAAAAAAATCCGGTTTTCCCAAAATATACGAATACTGAATTTGTTGAAATAATTGATTCAGGAAATGCCAGAATGAGAGTTTGGGAACGAGGTGCAGGAGAAACTCTTGCTTGCGGGACCGGAGCATGCGCGGTTTTAGTAGCGGGAGTTTTATGCGGGAAACTTGACACCAGAGCTGTAATTCAGTTACGCGGTGGTAATCTCGAGATTGAATGGGACAGAAACAGCAATCATATTTACATGACAGGAGAAGCCAAATTGGTTTTTGAAGGTGTGATAAATCCTGTTTCGTTATAAATTTGCTAAAGAAAGTACTATATATGATATTTGTTAACGAAAATTTTTTAAGTCTTCCGGGAAGTTATCTTTTTTCAGAAATCAGCAGAAAAGTTGCTGATTATAAAAAAGAAAATCCCGATACCAGACTTATCAGCTTAGGAATAGGAGATGTAACCAGACCTTTAGCCGGAGCTGTTACGGATGCAATGATAAAAGCTGTACATGAGATGTCAGATACAACTACTTTCAGAGGATACGGGCCTGAACAAGGCTACAGCTTTCTTATAGACAAGATTATTGAGAACGATTACACTCCCAGAGGTGTTGAAATAAAAAGAAATGAGGTTTTTATTAGTGACGGTTGCAAAAGCGACATGGGTAATATTGGAAACATTTTTTCTATAAATAATATAATTGCCGTTACAGATCCGGTTTATCCCGTATATGTAGATTCAAATGTTATGGATGGTCGCGCCGGCTATCTTGAAACTTCCGGCAAATGGAGTAACATTACATATTTGCCTTGTAAAGCTGAGAATAGCTTTATCCCGGGTTTCCCTGAAAAAGATGTTAACATAATTTACTTGTGTTTCCCGAACAATCCAACAGGTACTACATTAACCAGAAAGGAACTTAAAAAGTGGGTAGATTATGCTATTGATAAAAAGATTCTGATACTTTTTGATTCAGCATATGAAGCATTTATTTCTGAGGAAGACGTACCTCACAGTATATTTGAGATCGAAGGAGCAGATAGTTGCGCAATTGAATTCAGAAGCTTCTCCAAAACGGCCGGTTTCACCGGCATAAGATGTGGATACACAATAGTTCCTGAAAAGGTATGTACTTATACGACAAAAGGGGATAAAGTCTTTTTGAATCCAATCTGGAACAGAAGACAGACGACAAAATTCAACGGTGTTTCATATATTACTCAGAGGGCGGCAGAAGCAGTTTATTCAGAAGAAGGCAAAATTGAATGCAAAGAAAATATTGATTATTATATGTCGAATGCATCAATAATCAGAAAAAGTCTTGAAAGTAAAGGCTTCACTGTTTATGGAGGTATTAATGCCCCTTATATATGGTTTAAAACACCTGATAACACAAAATCGTGGGACTTTTTTAACATGATGCTGACAGAAATAAATGTTATTGCTACACCCGGTGTAGGATTCGGACCAAGCGGAGAAGGATACATGAGAATTACCGGTTTCGGCAAAAAAGAAGATACAATTTCGGCTATGCAAAGATTTGAATCATGGAATATTTTGTAGGTTAAGGTGTCAGGTATTATGTATATTTGTAAAAAAAATTAATTTGTTAAGCTTATGTCATCACTAAGATTTGACCTGGTTAAAGAGGCTTTTTCACATACTGCGGTAAGTGTCACTCCTCCCAGTAAGAAAATTTCCGAGTATTATGGTATAAATGTTTTCAACCGTGACAAGATGAGCAAATACTTGTCAAAAGAAACATTTAAAATTGTAACTGATGCCATCGACAATGGTAAACCATTGGACAGAGAAATCGCTAACCATGTGGCAGCAGGCATGAAAATGTGGGCACTCGAAATGGGTGTGACTCACTATACTCACTGGTTTCACCCTCTCACAGACGGTACAGCCGAAAAACATGACTCGTTCATTGAACACGCCGGCAATGGCAATGTATCTGAAGAGTTTGAAGGAAAATTACTTGCACAACAGGAGCCTGATGCATCAAGCTTTCCAAGTGGCGGTATAAGGAATACATTTGAAGCAAGAGGTTATACTGCCTGGGATCCTTCATCTCCAGCCTTTATTGTAGATGATACCCTTTGCATACCAACAATTTTTATTTCATATACCGGTGAAGCTCTTGATTACAAAACACCATTGCTGAAATCACTGTATGCTGTTGACAAAGCAGCTACTGAAACCTGCCAGCTTTTTGATGCAAGGGTAAAAAAGGTACAATCAAATCTTGGTTGGGAGCAGGAGTATTTCCTGGTTGACGAATCATTGTTTAGCGCCCGTCCTGACTTAATGCTTACCGGAAGGACTTTGATGGGACATGAGTCATCTAAAAATCAACAGCTGGAAGACCACTATTTTGGTTCAATTCCTCCACGCGTTGCAGCTTTCATGAAAGAACTGGAATTTGAGGGATATAAACTTGGATTACCTTTGAAAACAAGACACAACGAAGTTGCTCCTAATCAGTTTGAACTTGCTCCGATTTATGAGGAAACCAATCTTGCCGTTGATCATAATCTTTTGGTTATGGATCTTATGAACAAGGTTGCACTGAAACATAAATTCAGAGTTTTGCTTCATGAAAAACCATTTGCAGGAGTAAATGGCTCAGGCAAGCACAACAACTGGTCTTTGAGTACAGATACCGGTACTAATCTCTACAGCCCGGGTAAGAATGCAGAAGAAAATCTTATGTTTGTAACATTCCTGGCAAATACACTTGTAGCAGTTCACAAAAATGATGCATTACTTAAGGCATCAATAGCTTCTGCAACAAATGAACATCGCCTGGGCGCAAATGAAGCTCCTCCGGCAATCATATCAGCATTCCTTGGAGCTCAGTTAACAAAAGTTCTTGATCAACTTGAATCAAGCGATACAGATGAAGCTATTAAATTTGATGCAAAAGGAATAATGCACCTGGGAGTCGGCCAAATACCTGAGCTTCTGATTGACAATACAGACAGAAACAGAACTTCACCATTTGCCTTTACAGGCAACAGATTTGAATTCCGTGCTGTAGGCTCATCAGCCAACTGTGCATCTGCAATGACAGCTCTTAACACTGCCGTAGCCGCACAACTAACTGAGTTCAATGCAGAAGTTATGAAGCGTATTTCTGCCGGCGAGAAAAAAGAAAAAGCGATTTTTGCAATTATCAGAGAATATATCACATCATCAAAACCGATTCGTTTTGACGGAAACGGATATAGCGAAGAATGGAAATCTGAAGCTAAATCAAGAGGCTTGGATTGTGAAACTAATGTTCCCGTACAATTTGATGCATATATTAAACCACAGGTCATCGAAATGTTTGAAAAAATGGGTGTCATGACCGAAGTTGAACTTCATGCAAGAAACGAAGTCAAATGGGAAACATATACAAAGAAAATCCAGATTGAATCAAGGGTTTTGGGAGACATGGCCATGAATCATATCGTCCCTGTTGCTACACGTTATCAGTCAACATTACTCGACAGCGTATATAAACTTAAGGTTTTATATGATGAGAAAGCTTTCAAAAAGCTTGCAACTGAAAAGTTAAGTCTGATTGAGCAGATTGAATCTTTAGTAGATGGAGTGCAATCAATGGTTGGACTTATGATAGAAGAACGTAAAGTCGCAAACAGAATAGAAAATGAAAGAGAAAAGGCTGTGGCATATCATGACAAAGTGTTGCCATATTTCCAGAAAATCCGTTATAACATTGACAAACTGGAACTGATTGTTGACAACGAGATGTGGCCTTTACCTAAATACCGCGAATTGTTGTTCATCAGATAAAATTTACCTTCATAGTTTTTTGAGGTCAGATTGCCGTGAGGCAGAAATTATGAGGAAAAAACCATTCTCCCTGGCGTGGGAGAATGGTTTTAACAGCACTTGTTCTATTGATAAATCAATATAATATCATCATTATGTCAGTTTTTTATGAAGCAAGAGGTCTTTACGATCCTGCTAATGAGCACGATGCATGCGGTGTTGGCTTTGTGGTTAAAATCACAGGAGAAAAAACCCATGACATTGTTGAAAAAGGTTTACAGGTATTAGAGAATATGGTCCACAGAGGTGCAGAAGGTGCTGATCACAAGACAGGTGACGGTGCAGGTATCCTTGTCCAGATTCCCCATGAGTTTATTCTTTTACAAGGTATTCCTGTCCCGGAAAAAGGTCATTATGGCACCGGGCTGGTTTTCTTTCCTAAATCAGGGAACGAGGCTGATCTTTGTATGGATATGCTTATGTCAGGCATAAAAGCTGAAGGTCTCCAGCTATTGGCTGTAAGGGATGTGCCAGTAAACAGTTCAATCCTTGGAGAAATTTCAAGATCTAATGAACCGGTTATAAGGCAGATTGTTGTTACCGGTCCGGGTAAGCCTGAAGAACTTGAAAGAAAACTGTACATTGCAAGAAAAAAAGTCGAAAAAGCAGCTGCTCAGTCAACATTATCCGAAAAACGTAATTTTTACATAGTAAGTCTTTCAACCAAAAAAATGGTTTATAAAGGAATGCTTAGCTCTGTGCAACTACGTGATTATTTTCCGGACCTCAGCCATCCGAATTTTACATCAGCAATAGCATTAGTCCATTCGAGATTCAGCACCAATACTTTCCCAACATGGGATCTTGCTCAACCTTTCAGATTACTTGGTCATAATGGTGAAATAAATACCATTAAGGGAAACCGATTCTGGATGCAGGCAAGAGAAAGTGTTCTGAAATCCGAATTGCTTGGTCATATGG
>CAZCPI010000161.1:0-6202 GCA_964500535.1 uncultured Bacteroidales bacterium | reverse complement strand
AAAACATATCTATAAGGAATACAGCCACTTAGGTCAAGATGGCGATTCCTGGTGGTACCACAGCAAAAAGAGGCTGAAATCTGTAAAAAGATATTCAGCCTCTTTTTTTACCTGTTATGTGGTTAAAATCAGGAGGTAGTTTGGAGTATGCTCACCCAGTATCCTGAATCAAAAAATAAATCCTGCGCTTATTTTGTTTTCAAAAACGTTGTGTTCGACGTCAGGATAATATTTATAGTTGGTTTTCCTGTAATAGTATCCGTACTCCATGTTAATAAAAAGATGTTTGTTTACTCTAAGGTTAAGATTTAATGAGTTGATAGTCAGACCAGCATTGCTACGATCGCCCTGAGTGCTCTTACCCTGATCATATGATTTACCAGGGTCATATCCAAGCCATGTATATAAACGAAAATCTTCAGAGTGTGTAGAAATGGTTAGTATGTTTCTCACCTGAAGTTCAAAGTTTAGTTTTGTACTAAAGCCACTTCCCATATTGTAATCTCTGTGATAGACATTATAATGGTCGGTTTGTGATGATCCAAGGACAATACCACTTAAATAACCGGTTATATATAAGGTATTTCCCCAGAAAAGCTTTCTTTTAAAAACAAATCCGGGTCCTACAGATACGGTTTCAGATAATTTAAAGGGGTACAATGTTTCATTATTTATATCTGATTTGGATTCAATGTAGTTGTAATGTTGAAAAATACCCAATGCTAATTGACAACGATCTTTTTTAAGATTTATGAAATCAGAATATAGCATTCCAATTCCACTTACGTGTCCGATTAATGGTTGGTTTGAAAAAATATTACTGTTTATTTGAAATGAGAAATAATCATATGGCCGGTCATTGTCAGGGTCGTACGGATTACCATAAAAAAGTCCTGCTTTCAGGTATGGCATATTGCTAAAATCTTCTTTTGATCCACTTTTATCATATATTATTCTGTGTCCGATTGAGGCAAATACTTTTAGAGGGACATTTGGTAAAGTGTTTTCACGCTTTACACTGTGCCTCCAGGCTTGTTTACTTGCGATACGATCAAGCCCTCTTGAAGGGGAAATCAGAGTAATCAAAGCTTCTCTGCCAAACCTTTCCCAACCTGAAGTCCTTTCATCAATAATAAGGTCAGAAAGACGGTACGTAATCTCACCAAAACCTGCTCCTGCAATACTTGTTGACAGAAGGTCGTTTATTGACGGATATTACTTTTCCATAAACAGCTCCCACATTAAACTGCCTCCAAATGAGTATGGCAATGATTGCAGGTAGTTCATCCCATTAGATCTGGCAGCACTAAAATATAAACCTCCGTGATATGGATGCATGAAGAGGTTGGTTGAAAAAACGTCATTATCCCATACAAATCCTTTTCTCAGATTTGCTTTCATTGTTTCAAAACTAATATGGGAAAATTCAGCATTAGTCACATACCGATCAAATCCCCACACTGCTATATTGGTTCCGAAAGCTACTCCTGCAGCTTTAAACCTTTTGATAGGAATAATTGTATTTGTGTCTTTGTATGCCTTTAGTGAAACCGTATCGTCTGAATACATATAAACCTGGCCGTACATATTGAATAAAGCAAGCCAGCAGATTAATAAAACTAAGACTTTTCGCAATTTTTTACCTGTTAAAAACCGCACAAAAATAATCAATTGAAGCTACAGCTGCAAGCGAAGAAATATCTAAGGTTCTGTTAAGAATATTATCTTTTTTATGAACCACCGTGCAGTGAAGTGGTATCAGGACGAACAGTATCTGACGTTTGGTTTCAATGTAAAAGGACTTTTATACCTGAGAATTATCGATGCTTATTTTGTTTTTTCTTCCGGATAATACAAAAATTATCATCATTATGGCAGCTATAAGAGCCATTACAGAACCAAAGTAAAATGGAGCATTAGAATTAACTCTATCGTACAATAAGCCTGCGATAAGACTAGCCGGTAAAAGTGTGATACCAAGTACGGAATGATATAAGCCAAATCCTGTTCCTTTTAATTCCGGGCTTACTAAGTCAGAAATCAAAGCTTTCTGACTTACATCGGTCAAAGCACTGTAAAGTCCGTACAAAACAAAAAGGAGGATGAAAATATTAAGGCTGTTAAATCTGCCGAAAAAGAAATACACTACCGAGTATAAAAGGAATCCCGCTATTATTAAAATTTCACGTCCTTTCTTATCTGATATTTTCCCTAAAGGTATAGCCAGTAATACAGATACGGTGTTAAAAATCATATAGACAAAAGGGACATAAGATTTATTTATGCCGGTTTCAGCTGTCTTGACCAGTAATAATGCGTCAGCAGAATTTCCAAGTGTAAATACAAACACGATTAAAAGAAAAAAATAGAACTTTTTTGGTAAATTTTTTAAATGAAACTTACCGTTTTTGCCATTTTTGTTTGTTCTTGTTTCTTTTATAAAAACAGCTATTGACATTACTCCCAGTACTGCAGGTATAGTTGCCAGTAGAAAAATATTGGTATAGTTCAACGGAAAATACTTTAAGAGTAAAAAGGCTATTAATGGTCCTAAGATCGCACCACTGTTATCCATAGCCTTGTGGAAACCAAAATTTTTACCTGCCTCATTCTTTTCGACAGAACTACTTATAAGGCTGTCTCTTGGTGCAGCTCTCAGGCCTTTTCCAATCCTTTCAAAAAAACGCAGGAATAAAATATGTACCGGTACTCTTACTAAAGCATAAAGTGGAGTTACTAATGCGGTTACACCATAACCAATTAACATTAAAGGCTTGTTCTTGCCAATCTTATCACTCCAATATCCTGAAAATGCCTTGAATAAAGATGCAGTGCTTTCTGCGATGCCTTCTATTAGTGAAATAGAAGTTTTTGATGCACCCAGAGATAGAAGGAAAAGGGGCATCACACTATAAATCATTTTTGTGGATGTGTCTGTAAAAAAACTTGTCAGTCCGGTAAAGAATACATTTTTTTGAAGACCAAGTATCTTTTTATGTTTCATAAATAATTAATGACTTATGAATGTTATTTAAAATACTGGCCCGGACTTTTGGAGTATTTCTTTTTGAAAGAATCGCGGAAATATTTTACATCGGCAAATCCGCAGCGCATGGCAACTTCTGATATTGAGTAATCGTTCGTTTTAAGAAGTTCTTTTGCTCTTTCCATCCTGTATTCTCTTATAAAATCTGCCGGGGCCTGACCTGTAATTTGTTTTATCCTGTTATAAAAAGAAGACCTGCTCATCCCCATCTTATAGCTTAATATATCAACATTAAATTCAGGGTTCTGATAGTTCTCTCTAATAATTGAAAAGACTTTTTCGATAAACTGCTCATCTCTGATACCTGGTTGTTTGTTCTCGATGGGTTCACTATTTATTGCTTCTGAGCTTTCCTGCTTTATTATTTCTTTTTCAAAGCTTTTGTTTAAAAGTTTTATGTTCTTAATCCAGTCTTGATTCTGACATGTTGAGTCCAGATCTTTGATGGTACTTTGCATGTTGTTAAGACGCCAAATTGACATTCTCAATTTATCTTTTTGCTGGTCATCCAGATTATCTGAATTTGAAATATCATTTAGTGTTTCTGAAAGTAAAACAACAGTTTTCTTCAGGTGCTTTACAGTGTTGATGTACTCAATGATGCATTTATTCAGTTTTTTCTTTTTATTAAGCTGAAAAAAAAGCATAATCAGCAAGATAATTAAAGCTGAAAAACCGAGTATGTGAGGTAAAATAATCCAGATTGTAGAGAAGTAATATTTTTCATTTATAAGGATGCCACAATTTATAGAAGCATTCATTATAAATAAATTTGGTAGTATGTCCATTGCTTATTAGTTTACGATTAAACAGGAACAGCAACAAGATATTTTTTGATAAATATAAATATTAAAAGCAAACATATATAAATGTTTTGATTAAATAAAGTGATTTTTAAAAAAGGTATGTTTTTATTTATTAAAAGTAAGAAAACAAACAAAAACCAGATTTAGGTTTATTTTTATCAGTTATCAGCTTGGTTATAAGTTTTTTTTTTATTACTTTTAAGTGAGTGTAAATGTATTTAATTTGTGAATATATGAGGTACATTAATATAAGTAAAGACCTGACCGAATATCAAAATGAATTGTTCAGGTTTGCATTCAGACTTACCCGCAACAGGGATGATGCTTCGGATCTTTTACAGGAGACATCTCTGAAAGTACTCAATAATCAGGAAAAATTTGCTGAAGAGACAAATTTTAAGGCCTGGGCGTACACTTTGATGCGTAATATATTCATAAATAATTACAGAAAAACAGTTCGAGAACAGACTTTTGTTGATCAGACAGATAATCTTTATCATCTGAATATACCTCAAAATTCAGGTTTCAACTCACCTGAAGGGTCATATTCCATATCAGAAATAACAAAGGCCATAAATAGCTTTTCTAAAGAATACAGACTGCCATTTGCCATGCATATTGCCGGGTACAAATATGAAGATATTGCAAAAGAGCTTAAATTGCCTTTAGGTACAGTAAAAAGCAGAATATTCTTTGCAAGAAAAAGGTTGCAACAAATACTTAAGGATTACAGATAGTGTTATTCAGGACTCTTTCTTTTTAGCTTTCGGACTTTTCGTTTTTGTCGCAGATTTAGCTGCGACTTTTTTTGCTACAGCTTTTTTGCGGGCGACTGGTTTACTTTTTCCTTTTGCATCCTGATCTTTAATAATTATCAGACAACTTTCCAAATCCAGATCTTCCGGTTTAACATTTTTTGGAATCTTGTAGTTTATCTTGTCCTTTGAAATATATGGTCCGTATCTGCCATTTAAAATCTGGATGCCATTTTCTTCAAATTTTTTGATAAGTTTGTTTGCATCAGCATTTCTTTTCTTTTCAATCAAAGATATGCACTCGTCCAGAGCTATTTCAAGAGGATTAAAGCCTGCTGGGATAGAGATGAATTTATTATCATGTCTGATGTATGGTCCAAATCTGCCCGTTGCTATGGTTACAGTCTTATTTTCAAATTCACCGGCTACTCTTGGGAGCCTGAACAATTCAAGAGCTTCTTCAAGAGTAATGCTTTCTATACTTTGTTTTTTTAGTAAAGAGGCAAATAATGGCTTTTCTTCTTCTTCTGCAGTACCAATCTGAACTATCGGGCCATATCTGCCTATTTTAACTGAAACCAGTCTTCCTGAAACAGGGTGATTTCCTAAAATCCTTTCACCAACTTTTTGTTTGGACCAGGCACCGGCCTCTTCTACTGTTATATGGAATGGTTTATAAAAATCATCTATAAGTTTTTCCCATTTGATTTCACCTTCAGCTATCTGGTCAAATTGTTTCTCAACCATTGCAGTAAAGTTGAAATCCATGATATCAGGAAATGAATCAAGTAAAAAATCATTGACAACTATGCCAGTGTCAGTTGGAAATAATTTACCTTTTTCGGCACCGGTTATTTCTGAAAGCGTTTTTTCACTTATTAAACTGTCTTTAAGTTCCAGCATGGTATATTCCCGTAATAAACCCTCCCGGTCTTCTTTTTTTACATATCCCCGTTGTTGAATGGTAGATACCGTCGGTGCATAAGTTGAAGGTCTGCCGATGCCAAGCTCTTCAAGCTTTCGAACAAGACTGGCTTCAGTAAATCTGTAAGGCCTTTGGGTAAATCTTTCAGTAGCAGTTGCAGAATCAAAAGAAATCTTATCCGTCTTGTTTATTACGGGAAGAATCTTATTGCCATTTTCTCCATCTGATTCTTCATCGACAGACTCCATATATACCTTTAGAAAACCATCAAACTTCAGAACTTCACCTGTGGTTTCAAATTTTTGATCAGAATTGGACATGGAAATAGATATAGTAGTTTTCTCAAACTCTGCATCGCTCATTTGAGAAGCAATGGATCTTTTCCATATAAGCTCATAAAGACGTTTTTCCTGGGATGTTCCGTCTATAGTCTGAGTGTTCATATAGGTAGGCCTGATAGCTTCATGTGCTTCCTGAGCTCCTTTAGTCTTTGTCTTGTAATGTCTGATTTTAACGTATTCTGAGCCTGCAATAGATTCAATTTCTGCTTTGGCAGTATTAATAGCCAGACTCGAAAGATTCACAGAATCGGTTCTCATATAGGTGATTTTACCTGATTCATAAAGCCTTTGGGCTATCATCATTGTTTGTGAAACCGAAAATCCCAGTT
>CAZCPI010000160.1:0-6249 GCA_964500535.1 uncultured Bacteroidales bacterium | reverse complement strand
CAGAGATTTCCTGTGGAGTGTACATCCTTCCGTCAATATCAACTCGTGGAGTGCTGTTATCACCTCTTACTACAGAATATGCCATGCGGTTAATATCCTTTGTAAGGTTATCATACTTTTCCCCCATAAATCTCTTAATTGAGGAAATGGTCTTTTTAGGATTTGTTATGGCTTGACGTTTAGCAGGATCACCCACCTTGCGTTCGCCACCATCAATAAAAGCTACCACGGAAGGTGTGGTCCTTTTACCTTCACTGTTCGCGATAACGATAGGATCATTTCCTTCCAAAACTGAAACACACGAATTTGTGGTTCCAAGGTCAATTCCAATTATTTTTCCCATAATTCTTATGTATATTTTTGTTTGTTATGAATTTCATTGATTGTCATTCATAGCTAATTAATCAAAAGCTGTGCCAAAAATACTTCTATTCCCGGCACAGCTTATTTGACATGATTTTTCAAAAAAACCTGCTGTTATTTGTCAGTTAAATATGACTTTTTGACAGAAAATTTATTAGCACAATCAGTTAAAGCAACCATTATAAATCTAGCTGTCAACGCTTTACGATTTTAGCAACTTTATTTCCAACCTTCAACAAATAGATACCATTATTGAGATAACCGACATCAATTCTTTCAGCATCCGACTGACATTTTGAACGAAGGTGAATCTTTCCGGTCATATCTGCAATAATAATGTCGAAACCGGTTGCATTTAATATATTGACACTTTCACTTACCAGTGTTGGATAAATATCAATAATATCATCTTTGGTTTCTTTGATTTTATTAATCAGGTTACTGAGATTATATGTAGGATTTTGAATTACCCATTGCGGACTACCATCAAATATCCTTGAATAACTGAGGTTTTGCTCTAAAGATGGCACCGTTACACTATCTACTGTCAATAGTATTGCCTTGTCCTCAACTTTTGACAAAGTCAATTTTTCACCATCTTTATTTAATTTAAAGCCCAAATGCATAGGACCCTGTCCCGGAGCATCATCAGCCCAAAGAATAATTCGTCCTTTCGAAGGAATTGTTGTCTTTTTGGCGTCAGTAAACGGTATTCTGATTAAAGTGGAGTTGGCAGGGGTATCAGAAATATACCACCCTGCAATATTTACTGCTGTGTCAGAATTATTATAAATCTCAATATAATCGTCCTTTTCTCCAAATTCATCAGAGATTACATTGTTGCTTGAAACCACCTCATTTATATAAACCTGTGTTTTATTTTCAGGTATTTCATTGTTGACTTCATAAATAGCCTTTAAACTCAGATTATCATTTAAAGTTGTTGTAAAAAGAGGATCATTGTAAGTCGTTTGTGTTGCATTATCATTTGTACACATCATCCTGAGATCAAAAACCATATCTGAGCTGTTAACTGCATTTTGATGAACCTCAACAGAGATTACATTGTCCCCTTCCTTTAAATATGTTTTTGAAAATCCATATGTAGATTCTATTCCTTCATTATATGAAGTAGCCAATGTATTATAACCTATTAATCCTGTAGCCATATTTGGCCTGCCGACTTCATATCCATTAACATAAATTACTGCTCCGTCATCTATATAAGTACTTATTTTAAAGTTGGATTTTTTATCCAGGTCAGTAATTTTTATAGTCTTTCTGAAATATGCAGTTGGATATTTATTATTTGCATTATTGCCATAACTTACAGTTGTGCTTAAAGCATCTTCTCCGTATCCGAATCTTGCCTGACCGGATTTCCAGGAAGCATCATTAAATTCAGCCTTATTCCAGTTAGTTGCTGGTAATCCATTTCCATCATAATACTTCCAGACACTGTTATTCATGATAAGTAATTCTTCCACATACCCATCCTGAGCCCAGTGTTTAAATCTGTAACCGGAAACAGGATTCGCCTTAAGCGTAATCTTCCTCCCTTTAAAATATTTAATCGAGGCAATATCATCAATAACCGGCTCATTATTAAGCAAATAATTGGATGACTTAATGTTAGACGATAGATTAATTGTAAATGTAGCCGTGCTGCCAATTAATCTGTTACCAATATGATTTAGTACATTGTTTCCTCTTGCATTTGTAAAACTCTTCATACTGTTAAGTGTAGAAGTGAAATTATTTGAAAGTCCCCATCTGGATTTATGATAAGTGATTTCGTTTGAAATCTTTGACGAAATACTATCCATTATATGTATTACCCTATCCGGTTTATATGTTGTCGAAATATGTATTGCAAATCTGTCTATGAACTTATTTTTGAATGTTTCGTTCAGCATCAATCTTTTAAATAATATTACAGACCATTCAGGCTGAATAGAATAGCCTCCAATTATACCTGAAGAATTCTCACCTAATGCAAATGTCAGTGAATTATGATTTGTTCTGCCTGAATCGAAACCGAAGTCTGTATCAAAATATATCCATCTCCATTTATCTATACCTTTGACTTTCCACATCTTAACATTATTGTAAGGCCAGTCGGTATTTCCAATATAAATCTGAGCAATCATGTAATTTATAAATTCGTCAACATCGATTTTTTTACAAACCTGCTCATATCCATCAGCGGAAACTATATCAACACTTTTTACAAACTGACACAACTCCAGATACTCAGGATCTGTTGCAATATCTTTATCAGTATCAACTCCCAGATTTGTGGCTTCAATTATCCTTACATCACCATCATCGAGTCCGTAATTACTGTACAGATAATCACTACTGCTCCTTTCGCGAAGATTTTCAATACCATAATACTGTCCGTTAATAAAAATTACAGCCGGCTCATATGCGAGATAATCAAGGTCCATCCTGTGCATGGTGACCGACTGAATAAAGGCATCTCTCATCATCGTATTCCCAAAGTCGTTACCGGAATTTCTCATTTGTATGTCCTTATACTTCCTGTTCGGCTTGGTAGCAGCAAAAAAATCGTATCTCAACCTGTTGTCTCCAAACTTATTTTTTGGAGATATTGCAAGTGATTTCAGACCATTTGCACGAGTCCAGCCACCAAGTATCTTAATATCCACCTCCTGATTTAATACTGATAAGCCGGTTGTATCGAACAATTCGAAGTTCACCGGTCTGTCCCAATCCTGATTGTAATTTCTTGGTGTAGTTTGACCATTACCTGTTATACCGTTAGTTCCGTTACAGTAGATACCTATAGTATTATCAAACAAATTCTTATGATCAGTAACAATTGAAACAACAGGTAATCCGGGGTCACGTTGATTTATAAAATATGTAGATGTCGCTATGTCACTTGACAACTTGCCATAAGAAATTGTTTTTGCTCTGATGATTGAAGTCGCAGTTATATTTATATTGCTGCCTTTTATATATCGGGACGAGTTTCTGGTAGGTTCTGAACCGTCTTTTGTATAAAAAATGGTATCACCGTATGCCGGAGCTGTAAAAGAGAAAGTCTGAGATGATGCATAAAATCCATTCTTAAGACTGAAAACCGGTTTCGAACAGCGTTTTACGGCACTTAGTTTGTTATTGTTTGATGCACCCGGACTCGGTTGTTCAAAATAAACCCATTCATTGCCACCATCTGTTTTTCTGCCATAAGAAATATTCCTGTATTGCTCAGGATACTTTAAACTGTCTATTATGATACTTCCGTTTTTAACAAGGTAAAGTTTACCTCCTGAAGGATCAAGTTTAAAATTTGCATGTCCTGCTCTTTCCTCTCTTTCAAACCATAAAACCAAAAACTTATTTGCATCAAACCATTTATATGGTGCATTCCATTTTTTAAGATTATTTCTGTCATCAGTAAAATAATAAGATGAAAGGTTTTCCATTGATGATGAAAAATTCTGAACTTCTACCCACATACTGTAATTGTAAGACTCATCCATCACAAATGATACATTGTTGGGCATAATCTCAGTTATCCTCAACTGACCAAAAGCTAAAAAGGGGACTATTAATAATACAGAGAGTATATATTTCTTCATGTGTTTTTTCATTTATAACAGGCCAAATATAATACCGCGCACAGTACCTATACCTATCAGACTAATTTAAAGCTGGCTCGTTTAATTTTGTTTCATCTCAAAATGAGATTAATTAAGATTAAGTAATCCGCAAATTTAAACAAAATAAACCATGTATGTTAACAAAAAAGCCCGGAGTAACCCGGGCTTATAATTTATGTATCGTAATTGCCATTATTTTAACATCTTTTAAAACAACCCGAAGGTTTTGAGATGAAAAAAGACCGATAATTGCTTTTAAATGATCAGCACTTAAAAATATTAATCATTCATTGAAGCTAAAAACTCTTCATTTGAAGCAGTTTTTTCGAGTCTTCCTTTAAGGAAATCCATAGCTTCCAAAGAATTCATATCAGATAGGTAACGACGCAATATCCACAATCTGTCCTGAGTCTGCTGATCAAGAAGTAAATCATCACGTCTTGTACTTGAAGCAGTGATATCGACAGCCGGGAATATTCGTTTATTTGAAAGTTTGCGGTCAAGCTGAAGCTCCATATTACCTGTTCCTTTGAATTCTTCAAAGATAACGTCATCCATTTTTGATCCGGTCTCAGTCAGAGCTGTAGCGATGATAGTCAGAGAGCCTCCGTTTTCAATATTACGGGCAGCACCAAAGAAACGTTTTGGTTTATGTAAAGCATTTGCATCCACACCACCTGAAAGCACCTTACCTGATGCAGGAGCAACAGTGTTATATGCTCTGGCAAGTCTTGTTATCGAATCGAGCAGGATTACAACATCATGACCACATTCTACCATCCTTTTTGCTTTTTCAAGAACTATGCTTGCAATCTTAACGTGACGTTCAGCAGGTTCGTCAAAAGTAGAAGCAATGACTTCGGCATTTACGCTTCTCGCCATATCTGTTACCTCTTCAGGTCTTTCATCAATAAGCAAAACAATCATGTAAACTTCAGGGTGATTGGCAGCAATTGCATTCGCTATATCCTTAAGTAAAACTGTCTTACCTGTTTTTGGCTGCGCAACAATAAGACCACGCTGGCCTTTACCTATAGGTGAAAACATATCTACGACTCTCACAGATGTATTGGCAAATTTCTTATCACCGGTAAGGTTGAATTTTTCATCAGGGAATAATGGAGTCAGGTGATCAAAAGACAGACGGTCACGTACGAATGCCGGCTCTCTGCCGTTGATTTTCTCAACTTTAACTAACGGAAAATATTTTTCACCTTCTTTTGGAGGTCTGATTGGTCCAAGAACGACATCACCGGTTTTTAAACCGAATAACTTAATCTGAGATTGAGAAACGTAAATATCATCAGGAGAGGACAGGTAATTATAATCTGAAGAACGCAGGAAACCATATCCGTCAGGCATTATTTCCAGACATCCGGATCCCACTAAAATACCTTCAAACTCAAAAGGCCTGTCTTCTTCATTCCTTTGGGGTCTCTGATTTGGATTTTGAAATTTACCCCTGCCCTGTTGTTGGTTCTGATTTGGATTGAAGTTCTGGTTCTGGTTTTGGTTTTGAACAGGGCCTCCGTTAGGATTCTGATTATTTTGTTGTATATTTTTTGGCTTACCGAAACGTGATTCAGCACTTTGGTTGCTTCCTTCCTTGCCTCCGATACCGGCAATTCTTCTTGCTTCAGCTAAAGTATCGCTGTCTGCAGTGATTAAAGCAGGAACATCCTTATCACTTTTTTCATTAGAATCCACGATATCTTCCTGCATGACAGGAGTCTCAATATTTTCAGCTTCTTCCTGTCCCTCAAGTTGTAAAGCGGTTTCGTCAATAACTTTAGCTTCAGGTTTTACAGCTTTTGGACGCCCTTTCTTTTTTGGGTGCTTACCACCTTCTTTTTGCTGAGGGGCTCCGGCTTGAACAGTTTTATTGGTTTCAGCCGTGATAACAGTTTTTGCTTCTGCAACTTCAGGCACCTGTGGTTTATCAGCAATTTCTTCAACAATTTTTTCTGTTACCGGTTCTGCTGCAACTATGTTCAGTTTTTTTGGTTTTTCAATCCTGTGCGGTTGAGCAGGTTTGCCGGACTGATTCACAGGTTTGGCAACCTGTTTATTGGGATTGCCGCCTTTTTGATTATCGTTTTGTTCTTTTTGTTTTACTGCAGGCTGATTATTCAACGGTTTATCCTCTTTTACAGTAACTGATTTTGAAGCAGAATCGACATTGTTATTAGCAACATTTGTTTCTTCCACTTTAATTTGTCTTGCAACATTATCAGTTGCAGTATATACTTTTACA
>CAZCPI010000159.1:0-6317 GCA_964500535.1 uncultured Bacteroidales bacterium | reverse complement strand
AATCAACATATCTTTTCATCATCTGGTATGACTTCTTTATCAAAGACGGATCACCGTAATATTCATAGTATAACCAGGGTACAAGTATAGAAGAAATACCCCACTCAGGCGAATCCGAAAAATCACCTCCGAAAATTGAATACTCAGGGCAAATAGAGGGAACCAGACCATTTGCGTATTGAGCATCCAGCATATCTCTTGTTATTTTTGGTATAAATGTTGCAACATTGTAATTATCAAAGATTGCCGAGTAGTTCAGATGAATCTCTTCAAGCCAACCTAATTTTTCCCTATGCGGACAATCCGTAAAAACAGACTGGAAATTACTCTTTAATGCATTTTGAATTATTACATGTGCTTTATTGTACAAATCATTTGAACATGTGAAAGTACCGGTTTCTTCAGCAGAATTATAAACAAACCGGGATTTAACCTCAGTTATTACCGGACGCAGGCTGTTATTTTCAGAAGAATAAAGATCAGCACCTTCAATCTGAATATACTGGAAACCATAATACGAAAATTTCGGTTCAAATATTTCCTCACCCTCGCCCTTTAGAATATATTCATAGAAATGAGGACCGCCACTGCTTCTTTGGGAAACCCTGCCGTCACTTCCAAGAAGTTCACCCGGTATCACCCTGACAACATCACCTCTTTTACCTTTTACTTTCACATAGGGGAAACCTGAAAGATTCTGACCCATATCGAGTACATAAACTCCTTCATCAGTCTTCTTTACCTCTTTTACAGCAAACTCCTTCATCACTTTGATGTCAGGTGCGGTCTGCGGACGAAGTAATCCATTTGGAGCATCCTGAGTTACAACAGGTTTCCACTTATCATTTTCTTTGAAACCAGGCTTATTCCATCCATCCTGTTCCAGACGGGCATCATAACTCTCACCACCGTAAATATCATTATAAATCAGCGGACTTAAAGAATACTTCCAGCTGTTATCAGATACTATAGTCTTTGTAGTACCGTCAGCAAATTTGAGATCTAAATGAAAAAATAAAGTCGGAGGTCCGAAACTTACCCACAGTTTACTGTACCTGTTGCCAACACAATTGTAAAAACCATTGCCAAGCATCACTCCTATTGCATTAATACCGGAATTCAGCAACGTAGTCATATCAATGGTTTTATAATAAACAGTCTTGTCATAATCGCTCCACATAGGGTCAAAATAGCTCTGACCAATCTTATTACCATTTACACTTAATTCAAAGTGACCAAGACCACATATATACGCTATTGCGGAAACCGGCTTGCCGGATAACTCAACATCTTTACGTAAAAGTATGCTGCGTAAAGCCAGACTGTCTATTGAATTCCAGGTATTACTTACAACTTTATTATTAAAAGATGGCACATGCCATCTCCTGCCTTCAGGTAAATTAGTCCTCGATCTTTTAATTGCACCGATCCATGAAGCTCTTAAATCTCCATTTGCAGGAGCAATCATAAAAGTGGATATATCACCGCTTGATGACATTTTACCCTTTGAATCCCAAACCTTAACTGACCAAAAATATTTATGCCCGGACAAAAGACTTTTTCCTTCATATTTTACAAGCTGACTTTGATCTGATTTAACTTTTCCACTGATCCACATATCAGCTTTACCATCAGCTAAAAAACTTACATCAGAGCTAACACAAATCTCATAAGCCTTTTGATAATCACCCTGTAAATCTGAAACCAATTCCCATCCAAATACAGGAGTATTTGTCGAAACCACAACTGGATTTACCATCTTTTCACAGGTCATCCTTGAAACAGACATCGCATTAGCAACAAATGGTAAACACTCAAGTAGAATGAGTGCAGTTAACAGTATGGATTTGGTATTAGTCATATGTTCAAAGATTAAAGTTCAACTCTTAATCTGCTTAAATTTGCAGAAGAGACAACGGGAACCCCATTTACAAATATAATCAAACCTTTACCCTTATTATAATGTGCACCTGATTTATCCCATAGGACGGATATCTTTTTTCCGTGGTATAAAATGCCGTCCAGACAAAACCAGTCCCATCCCCCTTCAGGGATCAAAGGGTTGATTACCAATATATTGTCACTTCTTTCTCTTATTCCGATAAGATCGTTAATAATCAAATCATTAAAAGTGGAATGATTATAGTACCTGCTCCTTTCCTGATCGCCTTTAAGCCAATAGCCGGTGACTTCATCCAGATACTCACCAATATATGGTCTTCCTCTGTGATACTGAGATTCTACATATAACTCAAGATGTCTGAAAAATACTGAATCATTTACAAAATCCTGCTTGTAATTGTTCAGCAAATTTGCCATCGCAGTCAATGTTTGAGATGTAGCGAATGGCCAGACAGCACCATCCCATTCACAATTTCCAACTCCATGAGTCCTGAATGCAGGATGTCTCCTCTCAGCAGTAGTCAATCCGTAAGGAGCCAAAAAACCTTTTTCATCTTTAACCTGCATCCAGGCTTCTTCGTAACCCTTATCAGGTAAATTAAAATACCACGGGATGAAACCTATAGCTTCTCTTGCCTGAGCCAAAGAGTCTTTAAAATTCCTGGTTTCAAAGAAAGAATGAAAAGAATTCCATAATTTATCCTGTATCAGATACTTGATTTCATCAGCTTTTGCCGAGTATTTCTGAGCTTTCACTTTGTCTCCACATATCAGGGCCATTTCAGACAACGCTTTTGCATTGCCAAACATATAGCTGTTGATGGTTGGCCTGGCATTTTTTATTTTCCGGCCTCCGCTTATTGATTCTTCCATGCCGTCCCTGACGTCCTCCTGCCAGTATAATCCATTTTCAAGTTTATTGGTGGTTTCCCAATACTGGAAATCGTACTCCATATCCGGAAAAATTTCTTTGATAAAAGCTGAGTCATTATCCACAAGAAACTTGTGATAAACCGCATCAGGAGTCCAGCTGCTGAATTTATGCAACTTAGCCATAGGTTTGCCTTCATTTCCCTGGTACCAGACTTTTATATACTGTTCAAGAAAATCGTTATTTCTGAGCCACCTGCCCTCATAAAGATGATGCCCGATGGCACACGCTATCAGGTTATATTTATCGGAGTAAGACCTCTGGACCAAAAACTCAGTTAATGCCATGCCCTTGGGAGTCTGTTTAATATGTTTGCGATATGTCCACCATCTGTAATAATACATTTCAAGAAAATTATCCTGTGGGCAATCAAAAAGTGGAATATTTTGTTTCATCCATGACCATGCGCTGTCATTTGGAATAGCCTGAACAATATTCTCATCTTCCATCCTGTTGAAATAATCAACAAAATGCCTGTAATCATCTGCTTTAAGTATTCCCTGGTCTTTTGGAGTCTTAACTTTCTTAGCTTCCGAAAACTGAGCACAGGTCAGCGAGAGCAAAATCAAAAATGCAATATGTCTGTATTTAAGTTTCATTCAATTACTTCAGTCTTTAATGAATAAATGAAAAATGCAGCTTCTTTATCTTCTGAACCAGTATTTTCCAGATCAACAAAATTGTCGGCAGGTGTTTCAGGAGTCGGAAAAAGCCTTGGCTCACCTGTACGGAAAACTATCCTGCTAAACTTGTCAACCTGAGCGAAAAATATCCCGGTTTGTATTTTCCTGCCATTTCTGAATACCTCATATGTCCTTCGGTCGCGGTAAACAAAAAACTCCAAAGTATCCTTTTTGCCGGCTTCATACCTGTTTGAACCCGATAATCTAGCTCCGGCTTTAAACCGGATATACCCGTCAGGCATAAGGCTCATCCTTATCGCAGGATTACCTTTCGGATTCTGGAATTCAACATCAAGTCTTCCGAAATCTGATTGGGATGCTTCCAAAACTATAGTTGCCTTAAAAGATTTGGATTCCGGTATAATCCTCTCTGCTCTTGCATAATCAAAATAATCCCAATCTCTTAACGAAAGACACTTTAAAGGTCTTTTTTCAATACTTACGGGAGCCTGCCTTAGGCTATAGTAATTCCAGTTTTCAAGCTCCTTACCATCAGGCATTTTATCAAAATCATCATCAGCATGGTTATCAACTGAAGATTTAACAGGTACCGGAACGGATGAAACCCAGATATCCTCCTTGTTCATGCTGTAAGTCACCCAAAGCTTTCCGTCTTCAGGAGTACCATTTCCTTCCTGAATACCCCTGACATACTGAGGACCATAAGACTTGTAATTACCGCCATATCTCATAGGAGAGATTTCACCATGAACCAGATTAAGAGTCTTATAATCAAGACCATCTTCACTTACAGAAATTGCAAGCGGCCACCTGAATTCGGATGGATTATAAACTGTAGCATACCTCCCGTCAGAAGTTTTCTGACCCCATATTTTTGCATTACTATTTACGAAACCTTTAGCCCTTTCAACAGGTTCAAACCAAGTAAAACCTCCATCATTGCTAACAGAAGTAAGAGCATGTTTCCACAGACCAACAACTTTACCGTCAGGCAAATGATAATACGAAAACGCCTTATATTGCTTCTTTAAAGGTATCAAAGGGTCATTCCTGTCGGCTTCCTCGACCATCTGCATCATATACAACGGATTGGCTAGAATCTCATCACAAGCATTAACAAAAAGTTTGTCTTTACTCCTTTTGTAGAACGGGAAAGAAGTATTCTTCTCATTAAAAGCATGATTGTATCTCAGGAAATAAACAGGTCCGAAACTGCCGTCAGATTTGATTTCACGTACAACCCTGCCGATACCGTTACCATCATTCGGATCGTCTTTGCCATCGAGAGCAATTCCATAAAAAGCAAGAGCAAGAAGTTTATTACTTTTTGACACGTAGAAACCAACTCTCTGATGCATCACGGCTAAAAGATCTTTTGCTACAACAGATTTTCCCTCTTTTGTTGTACCATCAGGCACTTTATACTTTGGAAACAATACCACAGGTTTCGACCAGGTTTTGCCCTGATCCGAAGATTTCATGAGAAAAGTCTGAGCAGGCGGTACATGTTCTCCGATTGAATCACTCAGATATTCCACGAAGAAAGTTTTGTTCCAGTATGCAATCATCGGAGCATGATTGTACGTCCACCCGAAATCATCGCTTTTCTCAGGATGCTCACGATTAGCCCTTAATATCTGAATATTATGTACTCCTACAGCAGGAGCCAGCTGACCATGATGATAATCAACATTTGAAATGACCGATCCTGTATAATGCACAGTATTTTCAGCTCCGGCAGAAACCTGAAGAAGTGCAAATGAAATTATACAGTATGATAAAACCTTAATTCTCATTATCAGTATTTTACTTGTTCTTACCATAATACTCCAACAAATTGTCAAGTACTTTCTTATTAGCTTTGAAGACTGTACCATGTTTATGACCGGCAGGCACAGTAACCTGATCAGAAATATCCTCGAAATTGACAAAATCGTTTGTCCTGACAGCAGAATATTTAAAGTCCTTGTAAGCATCAAAATAAATCAACCATTTACCACCGGCTTTCAAAACCGTTGGTCCTTCTGTGAATTGTTTTGTAAATGGTTTTGATTCATTGGCAAAAGGGCCCAAAGGTGATTTTCCGAATGCGACTTTAATATTCCTTTCCGGTCTGGTATTATCCTTAAAAACCAAAACAAAATCCTTTGAATTTCTTTTTAACAAAGTTGCATCGATTGAGCTATAACCCGGATCATAAAACAAAGCAGCTTCTGAAAACTCTTTAAAATCTTTTGTTTTAGTATAATACAATCTGTGATTATTATCTTCATCCTCAATACCTTTAGGAAATCTGAAAGGTACTGTTGAAGCCCAGATAATCAGGAATTCATCTTTATCTGCATCATAAAACAACTCCGGAGCCCAGACATTAACAGTCGAAGGTTCATGTGACATTATTTCAATATGTTTTTGTTCAGTCCAGTTAATCAAATCTTCAGAGCTTGAATATCCGAAACCTAAGTCATTTTTCCAGCTGCATGTCCAGACCATATGAAAAGTACCATCTTTACCGACCGCGATTGAGGGATCTCTCATCACTTTTTGGTTTCCAACAAGCGGTTTGAGTAAAACAGTATCCAGATCTTTCCATTTATAACCATCATAACTGTATAACATCCTTAGTCCGGCGTCAGCGGGTTCATGAAAAGAAGTAAACATATAAACCTGCCTGCCTGAAGTGCATGAAGACAATAAAGCTGCAGAAACCAAAACGACCAAAATGCAAATAAGATTATTGCTTCCTGCAATCAGATTATCAATATTTGTTTTAAACTTTTTCATTAATAAACAGCTTATCTGTATAACCACAAAACAGGATTCTTACTTTCCGGTACTTT
>CAZCPI010000158.1:3311-6328 GCA_964500535.1 uncultured Bacteroidales bacterium | reverse complement strand
ATATCGGGTTTGATTATGTCTTTGATACTAACTTTGCCGCCGATCTTACTATTATGGAAGAAGGCTCAGAGTTTCTGGAAAGAGTTAAATCTGTACTAACAGGTAGTGGAGAGGAAGCTGTTTTGCCGATGATAACCAGCTGCAGTCCCGGATGGATTAAGTACATCGAGCATCAATATCCTGATCAGTTATCAAATCTTTCGAGTTGTAAATCGCCACACATGATGCTGGGAGCACTCGCAAAGACATATTTTGCCGAGAAGATTCTCGCAGATCCCAAAGATATATTTGTGGTTTCTGTAATGCCATGTACTGCAAAGAAATTTGAGATTACCCGTCCTGAAATGTACAATGAAGGATTGCCTAACGTAGATGCTGTTATAACCACCAGAGAACTGGCAAGAATGATTAAAGATGCTGGAATAGATTTCATAAATCTTCCTGAAGGGAAGTTTGACAGTCCACTCGGGCTTTCAACCGGAGCAGCTGATATATTCGGAACGACAGGTGGGGTTATGGAAGCTGCTTTACGAACAGTTTATGAACTTGTAACAGGCAGAGAATTACCAACAGAACATCTTCATGTCGAACCGCTTGTCGGACTTGAAAGGATTAAGACTGCAAGTCTGAAAATCGAAAACACCTTAACGGATTTCAAATACCTTGAAGGCGTTACTGTCAATGTTGCAGTAACCAGTGGGTTGAGAGGAGCCTCAATGTTGTTGGAAGATATCAAAAACGGGACAAGCCCATACCATTTCATTGAGGTAATGGGTTGTCCCGGTGGTTGTATAAGTGGTGGCGGGCAGCCAAGGCCTGTTAATGACGAGATCAGACAAGCAAGGCTGAAGGCAATTTACAGGGAAGATGAAGGCAAACAACACAGAAAATCTCATGAAAACGTTGACGTAATGACGTTATATAATGAATTTCTGCTTACGCCGCTGGGTCATAAATCTCATGAACTGCTGCACACTCATTATGTGAAAAGAAAGAAATTTTAGTCGGGGCTCTTTTCTGAAAGCTCTCTTTCGATTGCCATTTGCATTCCTGAAAGCTCTGACAAACCTTTCAGTCTGCCGATCAAAGGATAGCCCGGATTGGCTTCACGATTGAAGTCATCGAGCATTTTGATGCCGTGATCAGGACGGAACGGGATTCGGGTATCTTTACGACCTGAATCCTTTCTTTTTATTTGCTCTTTAAGCAAAGCCCTGACTATCGGGTACATATCAATATCCCCTTCTATATGACCATATTCATGAAAAATCCTGTTGCCAGCAAAGACATTGTTTCTCAAATGTGCGAAATGAATCCTGTGCCCGACTGATTCAACTATTTTTACAAGGTTGTTTTGTCTGTTTACCGACAGCGATCCAGTGCAAAATGTGATGCCGTTTGCATTAGAATCCACCTGATTGCAAATCCACTCAAGGTCTTCCTGAGTACTGACAATACGTGGTAACCCCAGTACCGGAAATGGCGGATCATCAGGATGAATACAAAGATTCACTCCTGCTTGTTCTGCTACAGGTACAACTTCCTTCAGGAATAGTGACAGGTTTTCACGCAGTTTCTCACGTCCGGTTTCTCTGTATGTATCAAGAAAATCAAGAAATGCTTTTTTGAAGTCGCTTGATTTACCGTCGACAACTCCGTCAATGAATCCCTGTGAAACCACGATTATGTTTCTGGCAAGATTTTCCTGCTCCTCAACTGCCATTTTACCGGTGATTTCTTTGGCTTTTGCGATGATATCATCAGGATAATCCTTTTCAGCCCCCGGTCTTTTAAGGATGAAAGCATCAAAAGCAGCAAAAGTTGCATAGTCAAAATACATTACTTCACCGCCTGAAGGTAATGTGTAATGCAAGTCTGTCCTTACCCAGTCCAAAACAGGCATGAAGTTGTAACAAACAGTATCGATGCCGCATTTGCCGAGATTTTCGAGTGAAACCTTGTAGTTTGAAATCAATCTATTGCAATTTTTGTTACGTATCTTGATACCTTCTGAAACCGGAAGGCTTTCAACCACAGTCCAGCGCATACCATGAGCTTCGATTGCAGATTTGACCTTCATGATTTCATCAACAGGCCATATCTCACCGTTTGGTATATGATGCAGCGCAGTAACAATACCTTCCACGCCAATTTGTTTCAAATCGGAAAGTTTGATCGGATCATTAAACCCAAACCATCTCCATGATTTTTCCAATGCCATAATAAACTAATTTAAGTGAATTCAGATGCGCACATTCCCTTATGCTCTTGAGCAGAATGGTTTGTGCAAATATGTTTTCTCATTACTTAATCTGAGGTTCCCCACTGCTTTCAAGCCTGGTTACCTCAGAATGGATTTCGCCAATAAGCGATGTGGATTATCCGTTGTTCAGTTTTGGGAGATTCATATTAAACGCCACTGTAAGCAGAGAATCCTCCGTCAACAGGAATAATGGCTCCTGTTATGAAGCTTGCTGCATCGGAACAAAGGAATTGAACAATGCCATTAAGTTCCGTTATGTCGCCAAAACGTTTCATCGGAGTCTTAGCCAAAACCTTGATGCTTCTGTTAGTATATGATCCATCAGGATTAATAAGGACTGCACGATTTTGATCACCAATGAAAAAACCCGGAGCAATAGCATTAACCCTGACTCCTTCACCGAATTTCATTGCCATCTCTGTAGCCATCCATTGAGTGAAAATATTTATACCGCTTTTAGCAACAGAATATCCCGGTACCCTTGTAATTGCAGAATATGTTGCCATAGAAGAAACATTGATGATGCTTCCCTTGCCGTTTTTTGCCATTACTTCACCGAAAACCATGCAAGGCATCACGCTACCATTCAGGTTCAGATTGGTTACTTTGTTGAAGTCTTCGATCTTCATGTCAAATAAAGTCTGCTCTTCAGTCAAAGTAGCTCCAGGAATGTTTCCACCGGCAGCATTGACAAGAATGTCGATTTTACCGTACTTTTCTACTATTTCACCTGAGACTTTCTTAAGACTGTCCA
>CAZCPI010000158.1:1909-3211 GCA_964500535.1 uncultured Bacteroidales bacterium | reverse complement strand
TCGATTTTACCGTACTTTTCTACTATTTCACCTGAGACTTTCTTAAGACTGTCCATGTCAAGAATATCGCAGACAAGACCACTGACTTCGCCCAATCCGCTCAGTTCAGCCAGCCTTTTATCCAAAGCTTCTTTACGTATATCCAATATGATTACTATTACGCCTGATTCAACAAGACTTCTCGAAATACTACCTCCCAGAACTCCGCCACCACCTGTGACTACTGCAACTTTTTGTGATAAATCAAAATTTGGTTTGCTCATAGCTATAATTACTTTTTAAACGTTAACTGTCAGCCTATTCAGTGGCTGCAAATACAATACAAAATTACTGGCGAAACCAGACTTTGATTAGTATAAAATTTACAACATATAATATTATATTTGCAGAAATTGTTTTGTATAATACCTGTGCAAATGTGGTATCCATGATTGAGCGAACGTCATCTTTAAGGTGTTTAACAGAGTGGTTATTTTATCAGGCACAGTTTTAAAATCTCTTCCAAATGAAGATAATGCATGAACAGGTAAGCTTTCCTCCCAGGACTATGCTTAAAGTCAAATGGGATGATTTACCAAATTTCACGTTCCCGTGGCATTTCCACGGTGAATACGAAATCGTTTATGTTTTAAAAAGTAATGGTACCAGGTTCGTAGGAGATAATATCGAAAAGTACTTGCCCGGCGATATAACTTTGTTGGGTACAAATCTGCCTCATTTCTGGCGTAGTGAAACCGGGAATGATAGTCAACATCGGGTAAATGCAATAGTAATACAGTTCAACAAGGACTTCTTCAAAGACGAAATCCGATCATATCCTGAATTTTTTAAAATAAATGAATTGCTGAAACTTTCGGCCCGGGGAGTAAATTTTACAGGTCCGGAAAGTGAAATGACAGGGCGTATGCTCAGGAAGTTACTTAAAATGGAAGGTCTTGAGCAAATGCTGTATTTTATTGAAATATTGCATCACATGGGCAGCTCGGAAAATTTCAGGCTTCTTGCAAGCAACGGCTATCAACTTGATGAAAATAAGGATATCAGTACCCGCCTTGACAAGATAATGTTTTATATCAACAACAATTATCGTAAAGAAATAACCCTGAATGAAGTGGCTTCAAAAATTGGAATGAACAGGACAGCGTTGAGCCGTTATTTTAAGGAAAAGACCGGGAAGACCTTTATATATTTCGTAAATGAACTCCGTATCGGATATGCCTGCGAGCTATTGGTTGAAAACAAACTCACCGTTTCACAAATATGTTTTGAATCTGGTTTCAACAACCTCTCAAACTTCAACAG
>CAZCPI010000158.1:0-1809 GCA_964500535.1 uncultured Bacteroidales bacterium | reverse complement strand
ACTAAATATAAAACTGTATTAATCGTGAGATTCCATTTCGTATATTTTGATTGATCTGGTTTCTTCAGGGTGTTATAATTCAGAATTATTAATGGGATTATCAGTACTATTACCAGCAAAGGAATTACTGTCACCAATCTTAAAATAAGGGGTAGATTGCTGAAATTCTCCGGCATGCCGATCTGAAATACTACTTTAAAGTTGAAGAGTACAATCAGATAAAATGTAAGCAGAATACAAATGATAAATGAAAGAAGTTTGGTTTTATTAATCTCAGGTTTCTTTTCATTCCTTTCCTTATAATCCATATTCTTTAATAACCTTGCAGACGGCCAAAGAATAATCGTGTACAGGAATGCCAAACCACAGATAATAAGAATCAATAAAATCAGGACGTTGTTTTGCGGCGATTGTCTCTGTATATAAACCTTTTGGTACTTACTATCCTTAGGGAAAAATGTGTACAAATCATAAATCTGTTTACCGTTTTTCAGCTGACTTAACAAATCAAAATCAATCCTGCAATCATAGTCATGAAAAAGATAAACAGAAAATTTCAGGCGATTTACATCATAAATAATTGAAAATTGAGTCACATCATCCCGCATATGTTGCAGAACGTCACGGCAAAATGAATATGAAAACTCTTTTGCTTGCGGAATAAGTTGTTTAGAAGCAACCTGTTTCCAGAATGGATGTGTATCTTCATCGCATTCAGACTGATAGGTGTTCATGCAAACCTGGTAAAAATGTTTTTTTTCAATTATTGTATCACCCTCAACAATCATCGAATTGCCATATTTATCAGAATACATTATCATTCCATTATGAAACAGACTCAGATTGTATTTGTCCAGCAATAACTTAACATCATTGACTGTCTGGCATTTCGCAAGAACCAGTTCGGACAAAACTCCCTCATATGTTGGTTTGTTAAGAGATTTGGTGATTTTCTTCTCGTGTCCGGTGAAATGATAAACAACCAATCCTTTATCGTTCATTCCATCAGATAAATACGGATATTTGAAACCAAAACAAACATATCCGAAAGTTGAATCCGTAGCCGGTGTAAACCATATTTTGCTTTTCCAGTCAAGGGCATCAGTGTTTTTGCCCGCCATAATTACACTGTCTTTAGCAATGTAAAATCCCGAACAAGCTTCCATCTGAAATCCACTTATCGCTAAACCAAATAATATGAACGAAATAATCAGGAGTTTTTTCATTTGATTCTTCTTGCTGTTTCAATTATCAGAGATAAAGTATTATATATAAATGGTAGCAGAGCTATTCAAGTATAATCTTTTCTGTTGCTATCGTTTTTTGATCCTTATCGGTCAGTTTCAGATAGTACAAACCCGGACTTAGTATCGACATATTAAGTTTATGACTGCATCCAAAAAAATCACCTTCAGCGACCAATTGCCCGGATTGATTAAATATGTTGTAATTTGTTTTTTCCTGATTTGCTACATTTAAAGTGATAGCAACTTCACCATCAGTCGGATTCGGACTTATCAGCGCCGGGATCTTTGGATTTTTAACAGTATTTATCTGATCATTATGATACAAGAAAATGATCCATTTAGCTACTCTGAGATCTATTCCACCAACTGTGGGTGCATAAAAAAAGATTGCTGATTTAAAGCCTTTTGTGCTAAATAAGCTGGTTATTTCCAACGATTCAATTGCATGCCAGGCGGCGTCAACTTTGCTTAAAAGATTAAGAAATTTGGTTTGAAAAGAATCAACGCTGATATATTTAATATCATCCGGTTTTTCGATAGTTACAGATGTATTTATAAATGG
>CAZCPI010000157.1:0-6329 GCA_964500535.1 uncultured Bacteroidales bacterium | reverse complement strand
ATTTAATGATGAAATATTCGATGCTGCCAGGAGATTCATTACCTGGGATATTAAACGTATCGAAGAGGTTTCACAGAAATATGCAAACCAACATTACACTAAGCTGGATACACTTGAAGACGGATGGTACAGGATTTCAAAGGAAAAATGCCCTCAAAACTACGGATATAACGGTATCAGGCTTGCATTGCCTCCTAAAGGAAACACCGTTAAAATGCAGTTTGAAGGATTGGCAGGCGCAGAAGGCTATAATGCTGTAAATGTTGATTCAGCTGGCTGGAGATATGGTTTTGTAGCGGTGAAACCTGACGGCAGCAGAGTTTACAGCCCTGTTTATTCGAAACCAATAGCCAAAGTCAGTTTTAAGATACCTGAAGATACCCAATACCTTTGGCTTGTGGTTTCAGGAGCACCTAAAGAACACTGGCTCAAAAAACGCGGCGAAAAAGAGGAACAATGGCCTTACAGGTTTAAAGGCTGTAATCCATACAAATAAAGACTGCCGGACTCTGCTGGAGCGGGATTCCGAATGTTTAAACGCTGCAACTCGTACAAATCTTTTAATCAGAGTAAAAAGTCCTCAATGTTGTCCGGAGTAATGATTTCGAAAGAACTCTCGCCATAGGTTTGCAGAAATTGTTTTGGCAGTTTTTGACCGGCATTTTTACTCCACTTGAATTCAAAGGCGTGAATATTGCCATCGGATTCTTCAATATAGTCAATTTCTTTTTGTTCTTTTGTGCGCCAGAACCAGCTATTTTGCCAATTACCGACATAATGATTACGTTTGAGACGTTCGGATACAATGAAATTTTCCCACAATGCTCCGACATCGGTTCGGTTTTCAATTTGAGAAAAATTAGCAATCAAGGCATTACGAATACCGTTGTCAAAGAAGTAAATTTTTCGACTGTTTTTAAGTTCATTTCTCAGGTTTCGATTAAATGATTTAAGCCTGAAAATTACGTATACCTTCTCAAGTAAATCAATGTATTTTTCAACCGTTTTAGAATCTAAGCCGCAAAGGTTACTTAATTCATTGTATGAAACCTGAGATCCAATTTGAAAGGCAAGTGCCTGAAGAAGTTTTAATAGTTTGTCAGGTTTTTTAATCTGTTCCCACATCAGAATATCTTTATACAGGTAGCTGTCTGATAATTGTTTTAGCAATTCTTTTTCTTCTGAAGGATGAGTGACTATTTCAGGGTAATAACCATAAACCAGGCGGTGTGACAAAAGTCGTTTTTCTTCCAGTAGCCCATGGTGCTCAACCATTTCTCCAAATGAAACCGGGTACATAGTATATTCCCATTTGCGTCCTGTGAGTGGCTCATTTACTTTACTTGCCAATTCAAAAGAAGAACTACCGGAAGCAATTAACTGGATATTTGGCATCTGGTCGGTTATCAGCTTCAAACGTAATCCTATGTTTTCAATGCGTTGAGCTTCGTCAATAATGATATAACTTTTATTGCCAATAATAGCCTTTAATCTTGTTGCAGAGATGTTTTCAAACAATGATTGTACGTCCTGTTCGTCTCCGTTCAGCCATAATACATTGTTTTCATCCTGTACGATAGATTTTAACAATGTTGTTTTTCCGACTTGCCGGGCACCCATTAGAATTATGGCTTTTCCCTTGCCGGTTTTCTTCCCAATGACTTCATTCAATGTCCGTTTGATCATAGCATTTTTTATAAAATATATCAAAAATACAACATTTTCGGAATGTAATCCAAAAAAGTTACGTTTTTTCAGGAATGTAATCCAAAAAAGTTGAGATTTAAATTCGATGAAACCAAATAGATGCTTACTTCTATGATTTTACTTTCTGCATTAATCAATAGAGGGCGTAACAATGTGCAGTAAGCCGATTAGTTTTTAAAAAATATTTGATAAATAATTATCAGTATTTATGATAAACAATTTGTAAAAAATTGCAGTATCATTCTGATTACTTTATAAAAAAGTACTATCTTTGCGGCGTTTTATAAAAAAGAGAGAGAGTTGGGCAAGTTTGATTCATACAAAGTACCTCTTAAAACTCTTACACAGGGCAAACATGAGTTTGAATATTTACTCGATAACGAGTATTTCAAGAAGATTGACAGTCCTGAAGTAGAAAGAGGCAAGGTAAATGCGAAAGTTGTTGTGAAGAATAACAACAATGAGTATGAAATAACGTTTGCTCTTGAAGGTGTTATCATAATACCCTGTGATCGTTGTCTTGACGACATGGAGTTGGCTGTAAACCAGAAGAGTAAACTGATAGTCAAATTCGGCAAGACTTATGCAGAGGAAAGCGATGAAATCATTGTAATCCCTGAAGAAGAAGGAGAAATCAACCTTGCGTGGTTTTTTTATGAGTTTATAGTTTTGAGCATACCGATTAAGCACGTACATGCACCCGGCAAATGCAACAAGCTGATGACTACTAAGTTAAAGAAGCACACAGCGAAGTCGTCTGATGATGAAGATTCCGGTTTTGATGACGGAGGTTTCGAGGAGGAAATTGACGATGTTGAAGAAACCGGTAACGATACAGAGCAAACAGACCCGAGATGGGAAGAATTAAAGAAAATAATAGATAATAACTAACAAACGAAACAATGGCACATCCTAAACACAAACACTCAAACACCAGAACGGCTAAGAGGAGAACTCATGATAAGGCAGCTATGCCAACTCTTGCAGCATGTCCACAATGCGGTGCCCTCCATATTTATCATACAGTATGTCCTGAATGCGGATATTACAGAGGTAAAATCGCTATTGAAAAAGCAGAGAACGCATAATATATGCCTCTGACCAACAAAGTATAAAGCCTGGAAATTATTCCGGGCTTTTTTTGATTAAGCCATCAATTAAACTTTTTTCAGAGTGCTTGTCTGTTAACAGGACGGCTTCAGGATAATGCCGGTTTTTTTGGCACCCATATTTTAGAGCCAAATAATAGATTATATACCAATTTTGCTTATTTTTGCACAAAATACATAAAAATGAGAAATTTTAATGCAGTTATTACAGGTGTCGGAGGTTATGTACCCGAAGGTATCCTGACAAACGAAGACCTGACAAAGATGGTCGAAACATCAGATGAATGGATAACCACCCGCACCGGTATCAAAGAAAGACGTGTTCTGAGAGGTGAAAAGATGGGTGCATCATATATGGGAGTCAAAGCTGTCAATGAATTATTGCAAAAGACCGGGACGAAACCGGAAGAAGTTGACGCTGTGATTTGCTCAACAACCACCGGTGATTATATGTTTCCATCATGTGCTTCTATCATAGCAGAACAATGCGGCATTAAAAACTCATTTGCGTATGATTTGTCTGCTGCATGCAGCGGTTTCATCTTTGGGCTGGTAAACGGTGCAACATTTGTTGAATCAGGAAGATTTAAAAAGGTTGTAGTCGTTGCAGCTGAAAAGATGACATCGATAACTGACTATACAGACCGTACAACATGTCCATTGTTTGGTGACGCGGCTGCAGCAGTGATGCTCGAGCCGGGAGACCCGGAGCTTGGTCTTATCGACAGTGTACTTCATACAGACGGTTCAGGCCTGCCTTATCTGCATATGAAGGCAGGTGGATCACTTAACCCTGCATCTCACGAAACCATTGATAATCACCAGCATTTTGTATATCAGGAAGGACAGCCTGTATTTAAAGCTGCTGTTACCAAGTTGGTTGAAGCATCAGAAGAGTTGAAAGTTCGTAATAACCTGACAGCTGAAGATGTAGACTGGGTTATTCCTCATCAGGCTAATCTCAGGATCATTGAAGCCGTAACCAGAACTATGAAAGTATCACCTGAAAAGGTAATCGTCAATATTCAGAAATACGGCAACACATCCTCTGCAACAATACCTGTTTGCCTCTGGGAATTTGAAAAAAGCTTCAAAAAAGGCGATATCCTGATAATGTCTGCGTTTGGTGCAGGATTTTCATGGGGAGCTGTTTACCTGAAGTGGGCATATTGATCTGATCAAAACATTTTCAGTCAGCATAAGTCACCGGATTTTCCGTATCGAAGTTTATCTTAAGCGGTCGTAATAAGGTATATTTTTTGTATCTTTGCGCTCTCATAATTAATTCGATGCATAAATCCGGTTTCGTAAATATAGTTGGTAATCCGAATGTCGGCAAGTCAACCCTGATGAACAATCTTGTAGGAGAGAAAATCTCCATCATAACATCAAAGGCACAGACTACCAGACACAGGATCATGGGGATAGTCAACGGTGAAGACTTCCAGATAGTTTATTCTGACACTCCGGGCGTTTTGGCGCCAAACTATAAGCTTCAGGAGTCGATGCTTAACTTTTCACAGTCAGCATTGCTTGATGCAGACATACTTTTGTATGTGACCGACACTTTTGAAAAGATGGACAAGCATCAGGATTTTCTGAAGAAAGTCCGTGAAATCAAAGTGCCTGTGTTTGTTATAATTAACAAGATAGACCTGACGACTCAGGAATCGCTTGAAAAACAGGTTGCTGAATGGAAGGAGCTAATGCCGGAAGCTGAGATTGTACCGGTTTCAGCACTGAGGAAGTTCAATATTGACTATATACTTAAGAGGATACTGGAGCTATTGCCTGAATCACCTCCTTATTTTGATAAGGACGCGCTGACAGACAAGCCGGCAAGATTTTTTGTAACAGAGATAATCAGGGAGAAAATACTGCTGTATTACCAGAAAGAAATACCCTACGCAACGGAGGTTGTAGTTGAAGCATACGAAGAAGGCAAAGACCTTGTGAAGATTTCAGCTTTAATAATAGTTGAACGCGACACTCAAAAAGGTATAATAATTGGACACGGAGGCAAAGCTTTAAAGAAAGTCGGGACTGAGGCAAGAAAAGACATTGAAGCTTTTGTCGGTAAAAAAGTATTCCTGCAGATGTTTGTCAAAGTCGAGAAAGACTGGAGAAACCGGGAAAATAAATTGAAATCATTCGGCTATCAGCCTGAATAGTTTAAGGAAGGGGAGAAATCCCTTTTACAATAACTGAACAGAGGGCGGAATCCCTTAATAATACAGAATAGCGGGCAATAGTCCTGTTTACGAATTAATTTTCGGGATGGGCTGATGAGCAAGGATAAGTAAACGAATAAGAAGGGCGTGAGCCCGGGATCATAAATAAAGAAACGGGCTGTTGAAGTCCGTAAAAGAAAAAACAGGAATAAAATATGGGAAATATAGTAGCCATTGTAGGACGCCCTAACGTAGGTAAATCAACTCTATTCAACCGTCTGACAAAATCCAGACAAGCCATCGTAAATGAAGAATCAGGTACAACACGCGACCGTCAGTACGGACTTGCCGAGTGGTGCGGCACAGATTTTTCAGTGATTGACACCGGTGGTTGGGTTGACAAAAGCGGTGACGTTTTTGAAGAAGAAATCAAGAAACATGTTATGCTTGCCATTGAGGAAGCCGACCTTATATTATTTGTCGTGGATGTCCAGAACGGACTTACAGACCTCGATATGGCAGCAGCAAAGATACTCAGGACAAACAGACAAAAAGAAATAATACTGGTTGCCAACAAGGCAGACACATTTGATATGGAATACGGAGCGGCAGAGTTCTATTCACTGGGACTTGGTGAACCCTATCCGATTTCAGCCGTGAATGGTAGCGGTACAGGCGATTTCCTGGATGTTATGGTAAGCAAATTTCCTAAACAGGAAGAAAAAGAAGAAATCATTGAAGAAATACCAAAGATTGCAGTTGTGGGAAGACCAAACGCAGGTAAATCTTCCATTGTAAACGCTTTTATCGGAGAAGAAAGAAATATCGTAACACCAATAGCAGGTACCACACGCGATTCAATCTACACGAGATATAACAAGTTCGGTTTCGACTTTTATCTGGTTGATACAGCAGGTATTCGTAAAAAAGGCAAAGTTACCGAAGATCTTGAGTATTATTCGGTTATCAGATCTATCAAGGCAATCGAAAACAGCGATGTCTGCATACTTATGATAGATGCAACCAGAGGTATCGAAAGCCAGGATATGAATATCTTCTCGATAATTCAGAAAAACAACAAAGGACTTGTAGTTTGCGTCAATAAATGGGATTTGATTGAAAACAAGGAAGACAAAGCAGTCAGAGCTATGGAAAAAGCCATTCGTGAAAGATTTGCTCCGTTTGTCGATTTTCCTATCGTTTTCACTTCGGCAACCAGCAAACAACGCATATTCAAAGCATTGGAAAAGGTTAAGGAAGTATATGATAACCGCAAGAAACATATTACGACCAACAAGCTCAATGAGTACATGTTACCGATAATCGAGAAGACTCCGCCTCC
>CAZCPI010000156.1:2510-6331 GCA_964500535.1 uncultured Bacteroidales bacterium | reverse complement strand
CTGTCCGGGAAGATAACGCCGTTGAAACAGAATGCCGCTGAGTTTGGTTTATCATTAAAATCTCCTCCGTAGGCGAAATATTCTTTGCCATTCGGGGCTTTTCTCCTTATGCCCTGATCAACCCAGTCCCAGATAAAGCCTCCCAACATCCTTGGATTGCTGTACATTTCATCCCAGTATTCTTTGAGGTTACCCAATGCATTTCCCATGCAATGGGCATATTCACTGGTCATGACTGGTCTGTTGTCATTTGGGTTGCGGGCTATTTCAAGCAGTCTCTCCCATCTGGCATTCTCCGCTCTTTCTGATGTGGCATCTCCTGCCTTTTCAGGATTGAGGTATTCATCCATTGTTCTGGGATAAAAACGGCTTATTACATCTACGGTTGACGGATCTACAAGAGTCTTGTCATTGCCCTGACCTATCCTGAATTCCATTCCTTTACCCTGAGCTCCTTCGTAATGTACCAATCTTGTTGGGTCATATTCTTTTAACCATGACGATATTGCCGCAAAGTTTGGTCCGTATCCGGCTTCATTTCCCATAGACCAGAAAAGTATGGATGGATGATTTTTGTCCCGGATTGCCATTCTCATTGCTCTGTCCATAAATGATCCGAGCCATTCAGGCTCGGATGCAAGCTTGCCTCTGAGTCCGTGTTCTTCAATATTAGCCTCATCTATTACATAAAGACCATATTTATCACATAATTCGTACCACCGGGGATCATTGGGATAGTGAGCGCATCTTACGGCATTGATGTTTGCCCTTTTCATTAAAATAATATCTTTTATCATCATTTCTTCAGACATCGTGTGGCCATTATCAGGGTCAAACTCGTGTCTGTTGACGCCTCGGAGTCTGATTGGTTTGCCGTTTACCAACACTCTGCCGTCTCTGGTTTCGACAGATCTGAATCCGAATGTTGATGAAACCGACTCTATAATAACGCCTGCTGTATCTCTGAGATTTAAAACAAGTTTGTATAATTCAGGGGTTTCGGCGGTCCAGAGATTTGGTTTTTTCACGGGAATACTTATCCACGCAAATGCAGGTTTACCCCTTTGAGGTGTTCTTTGATTAATAACCGAAGATTTGAATGCTTTATTTAGTACAGGCTCAGCATCTATGGTAGTAGGTTTTTCAAGTATCATTTTACCGTTACCGTCAAAAACGGTAGCATCAATCGACCAGCCTTTAAGATAATCGTCATTGTAAACGGCCAGTTCAGGTTTGATTTCCAGAGTGAAATCTTCGTAGTTGCGGTCAGGAATAGTCCTTATTGAATAATCCCGGATTCTTGCATTTTTTGTAGTGTACAAATAGACATCTCTGTAAATACCGCTTAATCTCCACATGTCCTGATCTTCAAGATAACTGCCGTCACAAAGTTTGTAAACTTCCACGGCGATAAGGTTTCTGCCTTTTACGAGTAGTTTTGTTATATTGAATTCAGCAGGCTCCATGCTGCCTTCACTGTAACCGGCGAGTTTGCCGTTTACCCATACATAAAATGCGGCACTTACACCTTCAAAATGTATGAATACCTGGTTCCCGTCCCGGGTTTCAGGCATTTCCACCCATTTGCGATATGAACCGACAGGGTTTCTTTCTTTGAAAGTAGTATAGGAGCTGTCTGGCTCTGAAGTGACTTTGGGAGGATCAATTTTAAAAATAAATCCTGCACTCACATATACCGGAGTGCCAAAACCTTTCATTTCCCAATTGAAAGGTACATTAACTTTTTTCCAGTGACTGTCGTTGAAGTCTGTTTTGTAAAATTCTGCCGGCTTTTCTGCTGGTTTTGGAACCCAATTGAAAAGCCATTCACCATTGAGCGAAATATAACGATCAGAATCACTGATCTTTCCTGAAAGTGCAATCGAATCGTTTTGAAAAGGTATAAAAGAAGAACGGCAAGGTTCGCGATTAATGGAGTTGACATGAATATTTTCCCAATCGGGCACATCATTAGCCATGATGAAACCAATAGTTAAAAATGCCAATAATAATAAACTAAAAGACCTTGCCATACCTGTTTTTGTTTTATAAATATTAAGTGCTCCACAAGAGAGATAGTATTTACCAATCGCTTATGGAACACTTAACTAACCAATTATAATTTAAAAGTGATTAACGAACCACTTTTGTTATATAACTGCTGTTTTTAGCATCAACAGCTTTAATCACGTAAATACCTTCAGGCATTTCAGAAAGACTTATCTCGTTTGATTGTTCAGCATGCTTCATCAATTTACCTGAAAGATTGTAAACCTTAATATCAAAAGAGTTAACTGTTCTGAATACACCATTGCTATAAGTATAATCGAATGAGCTGTTAACAGGTTTATTTATTGCATTGGGCTTGCCTTCATTAGGACCCTTGAAAAGCTTGTTGTACATTTCAGATTGGGTCATTTCTTTTTCAGTTGAGCCGCTTTCTAAACTTTGTGCACCAAAAATATTATATGCCTTTACGGTATATTTAGTACCGGGAGTTGCATCAGTGTATGAATTTGTAGTTGCGAAACCGGCGAAACTACCATCGCGGAAAACAGAATAACCTAAAGCACCATCCACAGCATTCCAGGTCACATTTCCACCTGACACAGCAACAGCGGCAGGAGCAACAGGAGGACAAACCATTGAGTCAGGACGGAACATTCTGGCATATTTATTACCTGTTTTCTGGATAATATTATTCATCTTAAAAACAAGGTTCAAACAGAGCAAGGAGTCAACATCTCCTTTATCCATCTGTACTCCATAATTACCTCTGCCACTTACATCTGCAGGAGTACCATCAATATTCATAGTATTGTATTCTGCAAGAAATGACCATTTATTGTGAAAATCGCTGGCAAGTTTCCAACCTACAGGGTAAAAATGATTGTCAAGTTTTGAATCCACCAATACGCAACCGGTATGTGATTGTTTGAAATCGCCTGCGGGTGAAGCAATATATGATGTAGCCGGGTTCATTCCTTCATTTTTAGTAAGCTTACACTCACGAAGGATGTAAGAGTATAATACTGTATCACCGTTACCGGACAAGCTGACATTACCAAACAAATTATCTTCAGGCTCTGCTACAAATCCACTGTCTGCCATAAGCTTAAGTTCACACTTGTATAGCATTGATGTGCCGCCACCTTTGATCAACTGTGAATTACCTTCAAAAAGACAATTGTAAAACATACTTCTGCGTTGCTTCTTATATTCCAAAACAACTTTATTTGACATGAATCGGCAATTTTTAAAGGCAAAGCCGTCTATATCACGCATATAAATAGCATCAGCAGCCAGATTTGAGGCGCTTGCGAAATTTTTAAATGTAATGTTTTCAGCATAGAATACAGATGTGCCATCACCTTTACCATTAACATACAAAGGAGCACTGTAGTATCTGTCAACCCAGATGGAATCTGCTGCTACGTCAGGCCAAAGCACTTTGGTATTTACAACAGCATTAGACTGCCATATTACACCATCTCTGCTTTCACCAATCAGACTTAACTTAAATGAAGGGGTCAGGTTTTTATTTCCTATCCTTACATTTTCATTATAAGTACCATTTTTAATAAAAATCGGTACCTGCTCATCAAGTCCTGTGGCTACAACCATATTTACAGCTTCGGTAATGGTCTTGAAAATAAGATTATTTTCATCTGATGCAGCAATGTTCGGGTCAACGGTTACCCATGTCACGGCAAATGAATTAAATGATATCAAAAATGCCAGAAGTAAGGGAGTAAAGATTTTTTTCATAAATGTAGATTTTTATATCAGTCCCGGTGAGAAACCGGGACCTTTGGTTAATA
>CAZCPI010000156.1:0-2410 GCA_964500535.1 uncultured Bacteroidales bacterium | reverse complement strand
CTGAATTTGATAAGTGAAGGAAAGAATTTGTTTAATTCGGTTGTATCTATATAGTACCTCTGGTCGCCGTCGGCAAGTCTGTACTGATGATACAAATCATTAATATCAACCACACCTGCATTGTATGTAGCCTTATTAGGTACAGATTTCTTAGTAAACCACAAAGCAACAGAGTCTACAGGTATTACCGTACTGGTAGTGATCGGAGCAGTTTTTTTAAACATAGTTATTTCAACAGCTTTCCATTTACGGGTTTTTGCCAATCCTGTACCAACATAATTGCATTTATACTTTTCCTTGAATGATCCGTAATATCTCGCATCAATATTTTCATTATACAGTGATAGCAAATAATATGTAGGCATAAAATGAGCTTTGCCTAAACCATCAGTAAGGTTGGTGGAAACTCCGCAATATGTATCGTATGTGGCCTGATACCACATAAACAACCTGTTAGGATAATTTTGTGGATTCAAAGCATCTGTTGTGGAATGAGTCACTATCATGATGGCTTCTTTGTTGTCTTTATTATTTGCCGGAGCAAATACATCTGCATATTTGGAATATAATGAAACACCAAGTGCGGATTGATTGTCAATAAGATATTTTGCTGCATTGTATGCTTTTTGGAAATATCCCGTTGCAAGATCTGCAGTCATATCAGTACAATCCAGATGTTCCTTCATCTCCTGTGGCATCTGGCAGTAATTAGCCATGGTCAGATATGCTCTTGACAACATATGGTAGGCTGCCTTTTTAGTAAATCTACCTTTATCTATCTGACTTACAGGAAGATTAGCCGCAGCAAACTCAAGGTCGGATACTATCAGGTTGTAAAATGCAGAGATCGGGCTGCGGTGTTGATTTAAGATCGGTCCGCTGGTTTCGGTAGTTGATAAGGTAACTCCTCCGAAGGTTTCAACAATATGCCAGTAACTGAAGGCACGCATGAAATGTGCTTCGGCAACTTTGGCATTCTTTTTGGCTTCATCAGTATAACCAGCATTATCAACTCTGTTTATCGCTGCATTGCAAAGATTGATGGGATCATAAAAACGATTCCAGAAATTTTTAAGCTGAGGTTTAATATCATTCAGGTTTTTATATCTGGTAAACTCGTTGTTGTAATTTTCAAAGGATGCATTAAACCAAAGGTCTGTTCCACCTTCAGTCATGTACATGATATCCTCACGGCCGTATAATTCCTTCCTGAGATTTACATATATGGAGTTTATAAGTTTTTCGTATCCTTCGGGAGTGCTGAAAACAATATCGGCTGTAGTACCTGACGGATTGTATTCTTCCAGATCACATGAATTGAAACTTATTGCACATATTGCCGTAGCTGCGATAAGTAATGATTTTCTTATCTTTTTGCTTATCATGATTGTATTTGGCTTCATAGTTTTAATAATTAGAATGTCAGGTTAGTTCCGATAACAAATGTCTTTCCGATAGGATCGGTTTCAGACCCGCCACGTTCAGGATCATAATATTTGATCAGATGACTCTTTGTCCAGTAAAGTGGATTTGAAGCTGTCAGATAAAATCTTGCTTTTTCAAGACCACATGCTTTCATCACTTTCTTTGGCAAAGTATAACCAAGACTGACTGTCTTTACTTTAAAATAAGAACCGTTAATATAAGTCAGGGACATATATCCGGTATATGAAATCAGCTCTTCTCCGTTTCTTGGACGCGGGAAATCATTGGTTGGATTTTCAGGAGTCCAGTAATCGAAATAAGCAGGGAAGTTACCACCACCGGGATTGTACCTTCCAAGTATTTCATGCTGAATAGTCTGTCCAAGTCTGGCAATCATATAAACTGAGAGGTCAAAATTTTTGTAGAAGAATGTATTGATGAAACCTAAAAGCCATTTGGGCGTGGGTGATCCTTTATATACCCAGTCTTTTGAATCTATAACACCGTCAGCAGCATCTGCAACTCCGTCACCATCAGAGTCAACGGTCAGCTGATCCTTGATTTTAATATCTCCGGGTTCGCAGTTATAAACTGCTGCAGCTTCTTCCTCACCAAGTTGCCAGATACCAAGTCTTTCAAAAGTACGGTATGTGGTAATTTCTCTTCCAAGCAGCAAACTTCCTTTTTCTGAACCGCTTAAAATATCCTTGCCATCTATAAGGTTTGTGATTTTCTCATTATTGTAAGAAACTGAAAGCTCTGTATTCCATTTGAAATCCTTCTTATTAATGTTCATTGTCTGAATTGACAACTCCACACCCTTGTTTTCGGATTTACCTACATTCTGCCACATATTGAAACCTTCGCCGCCACCTGATCCCGGCATCTTACGTTTAAGTAGTATATCTGAAGTGATGACCTTGTACAAATCAATGCCTACATTAACCTTGTTCCATAAACCAAGATCAAGACCAATATCGTAATT
>CAZCPI010000155.1:0-6361 GCA_964500535.1 uncultured Bacteroidales bacterium | reverse complement strand
GCTCAGAGCAAGAAACGAGATCGCAGTTATTGTTGCTGCCCGAAGGAATAAAGGTTATAAAGGCTGGCATGCGCACTTGGGTGAATTTGGTACAAGGGAGAGATCTTATGTTACAAAAAGAGGCAATGAGCATCGTACAGGTAGAATGGACTATTCCAAACCATATGGAGGATTTTTTAAAAGTGGAGTAGATTCAACCCAGTCAGCAGTTTTAAAAAGCCTGGGTGATGAGTTCATGGCTTCCCTCGATAAGTTTCACCGGGAAAATGGATTGAAATGATTGGCAAAACAATTAAATCACTGCTTACCAGCAATGTTGCATTGACAGCATTAATACCCTCTGCCAGTATGTTTCCTTATGTGATGAATGAAGATACTGAACTCCCGGCATTGATTTATACCATTGATTCCGTTGATCCTGAATACACAAAAAAAGAGTGGGTATTTGATATTGTTGATTTTTCGGTTCATTCTTTTTCCCGTGATTACGGGGATCTTCAGGACATAGCATCTGCTATCCGTGATGCACTTGAGATGAACCAGACAGGAAGCGGAACGGAAGATATCAACAAAATATATATGGCAGGCATGGAGGAGGGCTTCGATATTGGGGCGGATGTATTCTATAATAAATTAAAATTCAGAGTAAAAGTAAATACTTACTAATATGGCAAATGATGTAATAAATGGTGAAGAGGTGATGGTATTTATATCATCAGTGACCGGTGCTCCCTCATGGAAGATGGTATCTCATGCAACGAGCCATTCACTTTCAATAAAAATGGCAACGAGAGATACTGCAAATAAGGGTTCTGGGAATTATGTTACGAGAAAGGAAGGAAGGCTTGATGTATCAGGAACACTTGAAGGGATGTATATTGACGATGATCAATACAACCTTGAAGATTTTATGGAGCTTATTGTTGCCAGAAATCCCGTTCTTATGATATTTGGTAAAGAGGCCAGTGCAGGAGTTCCCGACACAACAACAACGGGCGGAACTCATTTTTATGCTTCAGGTCAATTTTATATTACCTCCGTGGATGCAACCTATCCGGATCAGGAAAACAGCACTTATACAGTGACTTTTGAACATGCGAGCGGGTTTGTGATTAACCAGCTGGCAACAAGCTAACAGGGCTGCATCTCGAAGGGGATGCACCCTTTAATTTAACTAATATGGAACTACTCAAAGACAAGATCATCAGAATAGGAAGCAAGGATTATCCCATTAAGCTGTCAGTACGGGCTATGATAGAATTTGAAAGCATGGCGGGGAAGCCTCTTTCAGAAATGAGCAGCATAAAAGATGTAACCATTATTTTTTATTGCATGCTGAAAGCCGGAGGGATGACTCTTAATTATGATCAGTTCATGGATCTTATAGACGACAATCCTGATGCTCTGAGAGAGTTCAATGATTTAGTATTTGATAAGACAAAAAAAAAGCAGATAACCCGGTAGATATTGGTGATCTCTACGGGCTGATGATCAATTTGGGGATATCACCAAAATACTTCCTTGATGAAATGAGTGTTGATGAGATAAGCGCAATACTTAGAGCCAGGGAAGAAATAAGAAAAGAAGAATGGGAGAAGGTAAGATATCAATGCTTTTATTCGGTCATAGCACTAAGCGGAAATAGAATATACAAGAAACCTTCTGACCTATTCCGGTTTCCGTGGGAAGCCAAAAAGAAAGAGAAAAGGGGAAGAAAATACACCAACGATGAAATAAGGAGAAAAGAGAAAGCAGTACAAAGATATTTAGGAAAAGCTAATGGCTAAAGAATATAGTGTAGGATATAAATTCAAAGGTGATGCTTCGGGCTTCAAGAGAACAATGAGTGATATGAATCGCTCTGTTGGTTCTATCAAAAGCAGTTTTTCCGGACTCATAGGGACTCTTGGTAAGATCGGCGCGACCATTGGGGCTACATTTGCACTGGGCGTATTATCACGATTCACAAAAGGAGCCATCACTGCTGCACTAAAAACAGGAGACCTTTCCCGGCAGGGACTTGAAACAGCTGCCAGCATGTCAAGGATAACTCAAAGCATTGATGATATCAAAACTTCTATAGGTAAGGTTATTGTTGAAAGTAAATTCTGGCATTTCTGGAGCACGAGGCTTGAAAATACACTAACTAAGGTTAAGGGACTTTTCAAGGACACTGAAGGTTTTCAAATACACGCTGGCAGCATTAGTGACTTTGCAAGTACAACAAAGGAATCAATAAAGGATCTCGGCGAGAATTTATCTAAAACAGATATAGGGAATCTTGTATCTAAGATAAAAGAAGGTGCAAAGGAATCTGAGGCTATGGCTAAAGCATGGGCCATTATACACAAAGAAATAGCAGGTTCAGATATAAAACCTATTGAGATAGGTCAATACTTCACAGGTGTTCAGGGAAGGCTTGCAGGGAATTTTAATGCTCCTTCCACAGAGGGATTAAGGGGTGCTCCTGCCCAGGTAAATGAGTTAACTGGTTCTTTGCAAGATCAGATGGAACTGGTCGGAGAGCTTACCGCAACATTCCAGGATATGTTCTCAAGCATAGACCAGGGAGTTGAAGGTATGATTGATTCACTTATCAGTAACATAAAACGACTCGCTACGGAGCTGATTGCGAAAGCGGTTGTTTTTTCGCTTATCTGGAAGTTATTTCCGGGTATGGGTATTAATCTTTCTGGTGGCGGCGGTTTCATGGAAGGATTGAAAAATTTCACGGGGCTGGGAAATATATTGCCTTCGGGAGTTTCTTCGGGCAAATCTCAAATGAAAGTTCAGATCGAAGGAGTTACACGCGGGCCTGATATTTTCTGGTCTGCCAAAAGATATGGTAATGTCTTAGCAGGGAATACTTAATGGCATGGGATGTAAAATATTTTTGTGAATGGACTGATGATCTCGGTCTAGACTGGCGAGTGGATATCGAGAAAGACGGTTCATATACTGCGACAGAAATGAATGCTACCGGAGATCCTTTAGTTATAGAGTACCTATCTAGCGATGATGATCTTTTTGAGGGCAGAATAAAGGGTTCTGTTGCAACTTTTAACATATACTCTGAGACAAATTTCCAGTGGCATGAATTATTTGCCACCAAAGACATGGAGTTCAGGATGTCAATATATTATAATGATGGATCTGATCATTTGTTCTGTCGGGGCTACGTCATACCTGAAAATTTTACAGAGCCTTACAGTGGTTCTCCTTATACTGTCACGATTTCAGCAGCTGACGGGCTTGGTATATTAAAGAATATGCCTTATAAATACCAGACAACCGATCCGTATGATACTTATTATGACGGCAGGCTCCTTTTATCTGAGATAATTAATGATATCCTTGCAAAGATCGAAATAACCGGATTCACCGAATACTGCAATATATATGAGGAGTCGATGACAGCCACATCAGGATACTCTTTATTCGATCAGGAGAGGATCGATGCAGATGTCTTCCGGGATATGTACTGTTATGAAGTTCTTGAGGAGATATTAAAAAAGATGAATGCAGTTATTCGGATAGTTGCCGGCGCTGCAGTTATATATCGGCCTGTTGAACTTGCTGAAAGTACTGTTTACGGCAGGATCTTCACAACAGATACCGCAAAGACATCTACAAACTTTACTCCGGTACAATATATAAGTCGGACAACACATACATCTGATCTGATCCATGTCGATGGAGGTACCCTTATGATCCAGGGCGCTGCAAAAAAAGTCACCATATTACAAAACTACGGAAGTAAGGAAAGTTGGATTGATAACTGGCAATTCCTCGGATCTTCTTATAATAGTTCAACATACAAGTTTAGTGACTGGACATATCCGGGATCAGGTGTGCAAAATCTCATAAATGTATTAAAGGGAGAAACTGATGGCTGTGTTTTATCAGCAACAACAAGCGGCCCAGGTGCAAATCCTATTTTATCACAAACTTTCGGAACTTATGCTCTCGCAACGTCTGATGATTTTATGATTGAATTTGAGTATTTTGTTTATAGTGCTATTGATGCCCAGAACATATCTATTGCCGTTAAACTTAAAGCTGATAATTCAAATCACTGGCTTTATCCTTATGATGATACCGAGGCCCGGTGGAACGGATCAGAGGACTGGATTGATGAAACGGTTGCTGTAGGTTCAAATGAAGTTACTACATGGCAGACGTTCCGCAGACAGATAACCAGCCTTCCAACGAATGGAACGTATACTATCGGATTATATAATGGCACCTCCAGTGTTAGTAATGGTTTCTGGGGAATACGGAATATCAGATTCTTTTCAACCTCTGACTTGCTTATTCCTCGAAAAGTAAAATACTACTATCCATTTTACTCGCAAGGTATTCCGGTTAAGTTGTTTGCAAAGAAAGTTGTATTTCCTCGCCAGATTATCGATAATAAAGAAATTGCTCAACATATCTGGGAGAAAACTAATCCAATTAATGGGAAAGATCTTCAATGGGAAATATTACTTGGAGATGTTAATGATACCGGATTAGATAATGTACTTGAACAGTTCGCTGGCTCGCTTTCGACAAATGTAAGAACATTACTTCAAAGAGTTGATGACGTTACTTTGACAAGTGATACTGCTTCCGGTACTGCTAATATAACAGTCAATGGCAATACTGAGACAGCAGTGTGGAATACTTCACTTGCTCAAACAGCGACAGACTTTATAACTGCTCACAATGGAGATTTCCCAGGTGTTAATGTTGCAACAGGAGGATCGGGAATAATAAAATTTACTGGTACGGCTGGGGACACGCTTACTGTTACAATAGAAAATGATGGGATCAATCCTGATCTTACCGGGACAGTTGCAAATACTCAGCCCCTTACTTATTCTGATGCTCACGATTATTCAACTGACTGGAATACCTATTTTAAAGGAGGTCACTCAACCGGATCTGAGAGCAAGGAACTTTTAAGCATTATTGCAGATGAATTGGCAGAGCAATATTCCAGGCCAAAACAGTTTTTATCACTTCCGATAATCGAAGATGATTCTTCCGGAAAAACTCCTCATGTAAATATCCTGGGAAACTTTCAGGATGAACTTAATCAGACAGGTGGCAATAACCGCGTATTTGTATTTAATAAAGGTTCATTCAACGTGAGGGAGCGTCAATGGCAACTTGATTTAATTGAGATAATATAATGGCAGATATAACATATAAATACTCCATAACACTCCCGGATACTTCAGCTCAGTATTATACTGCCGATACTTCATTAACAGCTGATTCATCCAGAACAGTTGATGCTACCAGGAGAGTATTCTCAAGGCAATCAGTGAGTATCCCGGAGCTTATGTCTGTGACTGTGGATAGTATGGATATCACAGTTGATGATACAACCATTACAGTTGACTATACAGGAATCATGGAACCGGTAACCAGGTACAGAATATATCTTCCTTATACCATAGGAAGATCATACACAGCAGATAGTTCATATACAGCAGATAGTTCAATAACAATAGACACAACAATATTATGAGCAAACAGACAATTAATATCGGTACGTCAGAAGATGATGGAACTGGTGAAAGCACCAGGAATGCGTTTGATAAGTGCAATGATAATTTTACAGAGTTATATGCGGCTGATATAACACTCACTTCCGCAGTCGATGCATTGGAAATAGTTACCGAGAATCCACAAATAGTAAGTTATGTGCTTGTGTTAGCAGATGCACTGAAACTTGTCACAGTTACAAATGCTAATGCATGCACTCTCACTGTTCCTCCGAATAGCAGTGTGGCTTTCCCTACTGGCACAACAATCGCAGTTTGTCAAGGTGGTGCAGGTCAGGTTACAATTACAGCAGGATCGGGAGTAACAATCAACAGTGCTGATTCTGCATTGAAGTTAACAGGACAGTATGCTACATGCTCACTGATTAAGACTGCAACAGATACATGGCTTTGTACAGGATCACTTGAGGCATAACTATCATGGCAGAAAAGATATCTATATACGAAGGCAACAGTGCGATCATTGGCTTTGAGGTACTCAATCCTGATGGCACTGATGCTGTACTGTCTGGATTCACTGCGACCTTGAATATAAAAGAAAAGAAGACAGACATAACTGCACTAATAAGTAAGACAGGAACTATCTCTGGTAATGAAGTAACCTTTGCTATTACTGATACAGATAATGAACTTACTTACGGGACATATTATTATGAAGTCGTTTTAACTTCTACAACACAGAAGCTTACTGTTGCTCAGGAAAGATTTCATATTAAACAATCAATAATATATATCACATGAACTTTTCATTTAATAATTATATGAAGGGGTATGGGGTTTTGAAGAAATACGAAGGTCACCGAAAC
>CAZCPI010000154.1:0-6371 GCA_964500535.1 uncultured Bacteroidales bacterium | reverse complement strand
TTGCAATGCTGACAATATTTTTAGCGATTGCACAGACTTTTGTTGACAGTGGTTTTGGCTCGGCTCTTGTTCAAAAAAAGGACAGGACTGAAACAGATTTTTCCACCGCTTTTTACTTTAATATAGCTGTTTCAACTTTTGCTTATATCATTTTGTTTTTTTCTGCACCATTCATTGCAGATTTTTATAATCAGGACAAGCTCGTTGCTGTTACAAGAATCGCCGGTTTATCGCTGATAATAAATTCTTTTGGTGTGGTTCAACTGGCAAGACTAACGATAACGCTGGATTTTAAGAAAACAGCTGTTGCAACTCTTACAGCAGTTTCTATTAGTGGTATTCTTGGTATTGTTATGGCTTATTATGGATATGGAGTCTGGTCTCTGGTTGCTCAGACGCTTTCAAATAATATTATTAATGTTATAATGTTGTGGGTGATAGCAAAATGGCATCCCAAATTGGTGTTTTCTACGAAATCCTTTAAATCATTGTTTGGATTTGGCTCAAAACTGTTGTTGTCATCTCTTTTACATACTTTATACGTCAATTTGTATTCTCTGATTATCGGTAAATTTTTCTCTGCTAAAGATTTAGGTTATTATAACCGTGCTAATGCCCTGGCAATGTTCCCGTCTACAAACTTATCTAATGTGATTATGAGGGTTATATATCCTGTCCAGTGCAGGATACAGGATGATGATGCTCAGCTTATAGATAATTTCAGGAAATACCTTCGTTTGTCATGTTATGTAATTTTCCCGATAATGATCGGATTTTGTGTACTCGCCGAGCCTGTAGTTCTGATTTTAATGAAAGAAAAATGGTTACCGGCAGTACCTTATCTCCAGATAATTTGTATTGCATATATGTGGGATTCAATAATGAAACTGAACGGATCACTTTTAAATGTTAAGGGCCGGTCTGATTTATTTTTCAGAGCTGAAATAATTAAAAAGATTACAGCATTTTTAATATTGGCTGCAACAATACCTTTTGGCATTACGGTTATGTGCATCGGTCTCATTTTATATGCTTTTGCCGATATAAGGATAATAACGATATATGTAAGAAAAGTGTTGAATGTCAAGCTTATGCCTCAATTAAAAGATATTTCAGGGATATTGTTGTTATCACTGAGTATGGGAGCTGTTACTTACTTTTTTTCAATACTTACTGTGAATCCTTATCTTAAGATTCTTTTTGGAATGGTTGCGGCAGTTATTTACTTTTTTATGATATCCTGGTTATTTCATTTCAGAGAGTTTGGATTTATTGTTTCATTAATCAGGGGTAGAATGAAACCCTGAACCCTGAAATCTTTTTTCATCTTTCATTTTCTTTTCTACCAGATGAGTAAATTCGAAATTCTTTAGACCCCAGTTTGGAGCTATCAACAATGAAGGAGGAGATTGGGAAATAAATCTTTCTACTGCTATATCCGGTCTGAGTCTTTCGATAAAGGAGATGACCAGTTCTGCGTATTCGTTTGAATTATACCAATTTATCAGGCTTTTATCTTTTTCGACTTGCTGGGATAGTGCCGTGCCTTTAATTAATTGAAGCTGATGTAGTTTAATTATATCCAGAGGGAGCTTGTTTATTTTGTCAGCATGTTCAAGTATGTCTTTTTCTGATTCTCCGGGTAATCCAAGTATCATATGAGCACCAACGTTGATGCCTCTGGATGCTGTTTTAAAAATTGCTTCCGATGAACTTTTGAAGTTATGTCCTCTGTTTATCAGTTTCAAAGTCCTGTCAAGCGTGGTTTCAACACCATATTCTACAAGAATGAAATATTTTTTTGACAGGCATTGAAGATAATCGAGTATTTCATCTGTAATACAATCAGGTCTTGTCCCTATTACCAAACCTGCAACTCCGGGTACGTTCAGGGCTTCCTCATATAAATCTTTCAGATGATTAATTGATGCATAAGTGTTAGTATAAGCCTGGAAATATGCCAGATAATCCATTTCCGGATATTTTTTTGAAAAAAACTTTTTACCTTCTTCCAGTTGTACTGTAACACTTTTATTACTTACACAATAATCAGGATTAAATGTTTGATTGTTGCAATATGTACATCCTCCCCATCCAATACTACCATCTCGGTTCGGACAGGTGAAGCCGGCATTAATTGAGATTTTTTGAACTTTTTTGTCGAAATGTACGGCAAGAAAATCCTGAAAGGTTTTATATGGTTTTGAATGAGTCATAAATATAATCAGTCAGAGACTTTTAAAAGTATTAAAAACCCTCAAAAGTAAGGTTTTTATGACTTATAAAAAGGCATTGACAATCGAATTTAGTACTTTTGCATATTATTGTGTAACTTCAAATAAGGTAAAAATGATACGTAGAATACTACTTTCAGTTATTTTGTATATATCAGCTTCTGTGGTTATTGCAGGAAATAGTACGATTAGTATTGATTCTATTGTTTCCGGTTATTTCAAACCTAAGCAAATTGCGGATATGAATCCTATGGATGATGCCGGATACTACTCCAGTATTTCTGAAAACGGAAGGAAGTTATCTGCTGTTGATTATTTAACCGGCAAAAATGTCAGATCCCTGATTGACTTAGATAACGTTAAAGGCACAAAAATTAAAAAGATAGCAGGTTATATGTTCGATGGTGTCGGAAAAAGGATTTTAATATGGGAAGAGAGGAAACCGGTCTACAGACGTTCTTTTACGACAGAATACTATGTATATGATATAAAAAGAAATTATCTGGAGCCTTTATCTGAAAAGGGTGGTCAAAGGAATGCTAAATTTTCTCCTGACGGACGCTCTGTCGCATTTTGCAGAGATAACAATATTTATATAAAAAGGCTGGATTTTGGTTCTGAGCTTGAAGTAACTACTGATGGCGCTAAAAACTCTGTTATTAATGGTACGACAGACTGGGTTTATGAAGAGGAATTTGAGGAAACCGGCGCTTTTGAATGGTCACCTGATAGTCAATCTTTAGCTTATCTGAAATTTGATGAAAAAAATGTATCTGTTTTTTCATTCACAAAATTCGGTGCTTATCGACTTGATAAAAAGGAGCCTGTTTTTTATCCGGGATCTTATTCTTACAAATATCCATCTGCAGGTGGAGAAAATTCTAAAGTATCTCTTATGGTATATCAGCTTCAATCAAGATCCTCCAAAAAACTGAATATTCCGGTTGCAGAAGATGGTTATATACCAAAAATAATGTTCACAAAAAGAAATAATCAGCTGGCTGTGGTGACATTAAACAGGGATCAGAATATTTTAAAGATGTTTTATGTTAATCCGAAGTCATCGGTTGCAACACTGATACTGACAGATCAGAATGATACATATGTCGATCCTTCTTTTATCGATGCGATAGACTTTTCAACAAAATCATTTACTTATCTGAGTGAGAAGGATGGCTACAGACAGTTGTACCTTTATAGTTCTAACGGTGTTTTACTTAAAAAACTTACCAGCGGAAACCGCGATGTGACAGATTATCTGGGAAGTGACACCATAAATAACCTTTATTTTTATCAGGCTGTAGATGGAACTCCAATGGAAAAGTCCATTTATCAGGTTGATGGCAAGGGTAAAATGACGAAAATCAGTACAAGAAAAGGTCTTTGCACTGCTGTTTTTAATTCGGGAAGAAATCTTTTTATCCAGACCGCTTCTGATTTGAATACTCCTCCGGTAATCTGTGTTTGCAATTTAAAAGGTAAGGAGTTACGTACAATAACTGATAATGCTGAACTTAAAAACAAATTAGGTGAAGTTAAAGTAGCTCAAAAGACCTTTTTTAAAGTGCCTGCAGCTGATGGCACTCTTTTAAACGGCTGGATGCTGAAACCTTTCGGATTTGATGAAAAGGCTAAATATCCTGTGATTCAGATACAATACAGCGGCCCGGATAACCAGATGGTTTTGGATAAATATAATTTTGACTGGGAGTACTATCTTGCTGAAAATGGGTTTATTGTAGTTTGTGTTGATGGCAGGGGCACCGGAGGAAGAGGGTATGATTTCAGAAGATCAACCTTTAAGAATTTAGGTCAGCTGGAATCAAAAGATCAGATCGCGGTTTCAAAATATTTAAAATCATTTAGCTATGTGGATGGTGGCAGGATTGGTATCTGGGGCTGGAGTTTCGGAGGTTTCATTACCTTAATGTCAATGACCGATAGCGAAAGTATTTTTAAGGCAGGCATTGCTGTTGCTCCTGTATGTGATTACAGATATTACAATACTGTTTATACAGAGAGATTTATGCGCACTCCGGGGCAAAATAAAGAAGGTTATGATGCAGGTTCACCTCTTATGAGAGCTGGTTCATTAAAAGGCAATCTTTTGCTGGTCCACGGTCTGGAAGATGATAATGTGAGAGCAAATCAGAGTATTGATTTTGTTGAGGAGCTTATAAAATCAGGAATTCAGTTTGATACTCAGTTTTATCCGACCAGTTCACACAGCATTTTGGGTATTACATATCGTAAGCATCTTTACAGGAAAATGGCTGATTTCTTTATTGATAAATTAAAATAACACATGAGTGATTACGTACGTAAACCGGATTGGCTTAAAATAAAGATTGGCGATAATGACAATTTTAAGAAAACGAAATCAATTATAAGCCATAATTGCCTGAATACTATTTGTACAAGTGGTCTTTGCCCTAATCATTCTGAATGCTGGAGCAGGGGCACGGCAACTTTTATGATTCTTGGAGATATTTGTACAAGATCCTGCAGGTTTTGTAATACTAAAACAGGAAAACCACTGCCTCCGGATTCGCTCGAACCTGAGAAAATTGCTGAATCAATAAAATTAATGGGTCTTAAGCATGCTGTTTTGACTTCTGTCGACAGAGATGATCTTGAAGATCTTGGTGCAGGTCATTGGGTAAAAGTGATTGAACAAATCAAAGTAAAAAATCCGGGTGTAACTATGGAGACGTTAATCCCGGATTTTCAGGGAAAGAAAAACCTTGTAAAATTGATTGCGGATGTAAAACCTGAGGTCGTATCACACAATATTGAAACTGTAAGAAGATTAACTCCTGAAGTCAGATCTGCTGCCAGGTATGATACAAGTTTATCTGTTTTGTCATTGCTTTCGGCTTTTGGTATCCGGACAAAATCCGGTTTCATGCTGGGTCTTGGAGAAACCAGAGAAGAAATCCTTGATACTATGGATGATTTACTTGAAACCGGATGTAAAGTACTTACCTTAGGCCAGTATCTTCAACCTTCAAAAAATCATCTTCCGGTTTTGTCATATATACATCCTGATGTCTTTGAAGAATATAAACTGGCCGGACTGCAAAAAGGATTTGAGATTGTAGAAAGTGGACCATTTGTACGATCATCCTATCATGCGGAAAAACATGTTTGATTTTTGAACAAACTTATTAGATAAATTGTTTAACGATAGAATTGAATTTACTCGCCGCAAACAGCAAGGAATCTTCGATTACGTATAGGAATAAATCATTTTGCGCTAACCTCGCCACGGAGCAGCGGGGAAAGCGCGCACCTGAATACAGATATTGTCTGTTGCATTTTTCTCTTGTTATAATATTATTTCTAATGATTGGAATTCTGAATATAATACTTGTTATTTCAAAACTATCGATTTTCATAATTGTGTTTACTATAATTGTGGTATTGATTGTGCTTAACAGGACATTGTTCAGAAAATACATTACAGATTTGATTCGCAAGAATGAGATATGGCTTCCCATTGTTGATGATTTTAATAACATCATAGGCAGAGTTGCGCAATCAGTGTCAATGGAAACGCCGGGGAAATTCCAGCATCCTGTAATCAGACTAATTGTATGGGATAACGGCAAGATATATCTGAAACCTCGGGATAAAAATCTCTTTTCAGAAATAAATATGCTGGATCATCCATTCATAAAAAGACTTCATTTCGGTGAAAATGTTGGCGATGTAATAGAAAAATTTAAAACTGAGAACTTCCCTGATTGTAATAGCCCTAAATTTATATTACAATACAAATATGAAAATACCAAGGGTAAATGGCAGGTATTGCTATATATTATTGATGTATCAGAATCATCTTATAAAAATAATACTCCTGCTGGAGGGAAGTATTGGATTAGTTCGCAAATAAAAGATAATGTGAACAAGGGCTTATTCAGTGATATATTTGAAAAAGAACTAAAATTTTTCAATGTTTTGTTTGATGAAGCAAATTAAAATACGATGCGAAATATTTACTGATATGGGTCCTGGAAATTATATTTTATACTGGCTCGATAACCTGAATTGCTTGACACAAAAATTGAATTTCCCCGCCGCAGAGCAGCGGGGAATGCGCGCACCGGAATTCAATGGTTCATTTGTATATCAGAA
>CAZCPI010000153.1:0-6387 GCA_964500535.1 uncultured Bacteroidales bacterium | reverse complement strand
GAGAGTCTTGAGCATTATGCTTCTGATTTTACAAGGACTATTCCTGTAAGCGGCACTTTCACACCTATCCAAAGGGATTTGTACCAGATTGTGCTTGATGCAAACAATAAGGCCTTTGAGTTGATTAAACCCGGCGTTTTCTACAAGGATGTTCATTTGGCTTCATGCCGTGTGCTTGCCGAAGGTCTGAAATCTCTTGGTATTATGAAAGGTAATATCGATGAAGCCGTGGCCAATGGCGCCCATGCTCTTTTTATGCCTCATGGCCTGGGTCATATGATGGGTCTTGATGTGCATGATATGGAAGATATCGGCGAAAATTATGTTGGTTATGACGATGAAATCAGCCGCAGCAGCCAGTTTGGCCTTAAGAGTCTGAGGTTGGGCAAGAGGCTTCAGCCCGGTTTCGTCCTGACTGTTGAGCCCGGTATGTATTTTATCCCTGCTCTGATTGAAAAGTGGAGAGCAGAAAAATTCAATGCTGATTTTATCGATTTTGATAATGCTGCTCAACTGATTGGCACAGGAGGTATCCGTATAGAAGATGATGCCATTGTAACTGAAACCGGTTGCAGAATGCCCGGCGATAAAAGACTACCGGTAACTGTAAGCGAAATTGAGTCTATTTATCTTTAACTGAAAATACTTATGATAAAAAAATTGCCTCAGGCTTTTCTGAGGCAATTTTTTTGTTGTGATTTATATCAGGTTATCTTATTTTTTGAAACAAGTGTTTGTTTTCCGGCGAATATAATATCAGCAATGCTTTACCAATTATCTGATTTTCAGAAATCAGACCCAGAGATCGGGAATCATTAAGGAAACCCTGATGGTCGTTAAGCATCCAGTAGTAATCATGTTTGAAGGTATAATAATCTGATTCAACACCGTTGATTTCGTATTTGCCTGAACCAGATCTGCTTATCGTGACATTTTCATATCTGTCAAGTAAATCTCTCCATTGTTTTAAGGATTTTTTATCGAGACTGATTTTAAATCCTTTACATGGTACAACGATTTGTTTGTCTTCTTTGTATGTCAGATATGGCATTAGAGGGAGCTTATTTCCGTTTGTCTCAACTGAGATTTTCATGTACTCGAATTGAGTCATAAAAACAAATCCTGTGTCGTTCCTGTGGTATAGTTTTTTGTCAGGATATTCCTTTTTGAGGCAATTTTCAACTTGTTGCACATTCTTGAGATCAAACATGAAACAGGCAGTTGCATCCAGCGGCCTTTCAATCAGCTTTCCATTGGCTTTTATAGTATTATTGCTAAACAGAAGAGTGTCTCCGGGGAGACCGATGCATCTGCTTAAAAGAGCAGGCGATAGTTCCAATGGCAGGTTAGGGTGTTTCCTTGGGTCATTAAAAACTAAAAGATCATTATGTTTGAATTCTGAGACTCCTTTTATCCTGTATGGCTCTTCATTAATACCAATCAAATGCTTCTCTTTAACGCCACCTTTGTTTTTGGTATTTAACTTTAGTTTATAAGGCATTCTAGGTCCAAGCGTCCACTTTTCGACAATAAGTTTGTCTCCGGGTTTGAAACTATCCAACATCGCTTTAGAAGCAACATCAATGGTTTCAAACACGAAAAGTCTTAGTATGAACGCGATTACAAAAGCTATGAACAGTATTATGAAAAGTCTCTTGATTCTCATAAATCATTAATAAATAACCGTCAGGACGCCTTCATGAACAACCTCTTCCATCTGATTTTACCTTCAAACCATTTTTTATCCTTGTCAAGTGATAGCCAGACAAGAATTGGTTTGCCGACAATGTGATCTTCAGGAACAAATCCCCATGCCCTTGAGTCGGCTGAGTTGTGCCTGTTATCTCCCATCATCCAGTAATAATCCATTTGGAATGTGTATGTTGTAGCTTCCTTACCATCGATATAAACCACCCCACCTTTAACCTGTATGTCTCTTTTTTCATAATGTCTGATGGCATGCGTATAAAGGATTAAATTGTCTTCCGTCAGTTTAATAGTTGCACCTTTTTTCGGGATCCATAACGGACCGAAGTTATCACGTGTCCAGGTAAATTTGGCATTAAGAGGAAATGTGGTTCCTCCGACATTTACTCCTCCGATGATATCCGGTTCAATAAACACTGTGTCAATCAAAGGATTGCTAAGTACCATAGCAAGTGATGTTTTGGTTAAAGGCATATGATAAACAGGATTGGCTTTGCCATTCATATCTCTTTTAAAAGGGAAATATTGCAGCAAATAATCTCCGTCAGGTACCATATATCTGTCAGTATCACTTATGCCCCATTCGTCGAATTGCTTTTCTCCAAGATATGATCCCTTTGTCTGTATAAAATAGTTGTATTCGACACCGGGTTTATCCGGATTAAGTACTCCGTTTAAATAAATCTTATTGTTTTTAATTTGTATTGTGTCTCCGGGAAGGCCTACACATCTTTTCACAAAGTTCTCGCGACGGTCAACAGGTCGGTAAACAACTTTACCGTACTGGTTAGGGTTGTTTTTAATGTATTGCGCAGCCTGTTCGAGTGTGACACCACCGTTTTCAGCAATATAGTAACATAGTGAATAGTAATCCGGATTTGACATCTTAACCGGGACTGTGTCCCCTGTCGGGAAATTAAATACTACAATGTCATTATGTTTTATATGGCCGAAACCTCTGACTCTTTTGTAATCCCATTGCGGTTTCTCTATAAAAGATTTGCAATTTAATATCGGTAGCGTGTGCTGTGCTAATGGAAATGAAAGCGGAGTCATGGGAACTCTGGGTCCGTAACTCAATTTGCTTACAAAAAGGAAATCGCCAACCAGCAATGATTTTTCAAGTGATGAGGATGGGATCTGGTAGTTTTGGAAGCAATAAATATTAATGATATAAACGGCCACAAGAGCAAAAACTATGGCATCAACCCAATCCATTATACTTCTGAAAGTTTTGTTTTTGGATTTCTTCCAAAATCCCCATGGCAAATATCGGGTTATGTATAAATCAAAAAACAAAGGAAGAGCCAGTAGCCACCAAAGGCTTACTGTCCAAACAGTAAAGAAAATGGTTATTAATCCCCAGATTGCGAACCTTATCCATTTGGATTTAGGTACCGATAAGCGTTTGATGAAACTCTCTTTTTTTTCTTTTGAGGCATCCATAGCTACTTTAAATTAGATTATTAGAAACCAAGCATGTCTGACATAGTCAGTAAGCCTGTTTTGCCTTTGGTAAATTCTGCTGCAAGGACTGCTCCAAGTGCTAATCCTTTTCTTGATTTGGCATCATGAGAAATCTTAATGGTGTCTACCTCAGATTCCCATGTCACTTCATGATAACCGGGTACTTCTCCTGTTCTTTCGGAAACTATTGCAAGTTCTTCAGCTGACATTGCTTCTTCCTTGACCCATTTGTCTTTTCTGTCCAGCTTCTCAAGAATATCTTCAGCTATTGTAATAGCGGTTCCGGAAGGTGCATCAAGCTTATGAATATGATGAACTTCTTTCATTGAAACATCATAGGCAGGGAATGGATTCATCATTTCTGCAAGTTTCTTATTTAGTGCAAAAAAGATGTTTACTCCAAGGCTGAAGTTTGAGGTGTAAAAAAATGTCTTACCTTTTGCACATGCTTCTTTGACGGAGTCTATTCTTTCAAGCCAACCGGTAGTGCCAGATACAACAGGGACGTCAGCTTTGAAACATTTAAAATAATTGCTCAGGGCAGTTTCAGGTCTTGAAAACTCTATAGCTACATCTGCAGATTTGAAAGCATCGGATTCAAAGTCATTCTGATTATCTATATCAATGATACAAACTATTTTATGGCCTCTGTCAAGGGCTATTCTTTCGATTTCGTGCCCCATTTTGCCATATCCTATCAAGGCAATATTCATAAATTAAAAGCTGATTGTTTTTTGGATGTATTAATATTTGCCTCAAAGATACATAAAAAATTAACCTTTGATTTTAAAGGAATATTTCAAACTGTTAAAAAAGAGTAACTAATGTCGGTATGGTAGATAAAATACTTGTACATTTGCAGTTCAGATAAAATTTAAGCAATAATCAATTGCCAAATCAGGGTAAATGAAGCACTGGAAATACATATCGTTGTTCTTGATTCCATTTTTGTTTTCAGGATGTGCCAATACCGGAACACCCAGCGGTGGTCCCAAGGATGAAACACCTCCCAGGTTGATAAAGAGTATTCCTGAGATAAATAAAACAAATTATAAGGAAAAAAAGGTGGATATTTATTTTGACGAACTTATTTCGATAGAAAGTCCGTCGGAGAAAGTTATTATTTCGCCACCTCAGGTTATTTCGCCTATTGTAAAAGCAATCGGGAAAAGGGCATCTGTTACTTTTATGGACAGCCTTATAGATAATACTACTTATACGATTGACTTTACTGATGCAATTGTTGATTATAATGAGAAAAATAAATTCGGTGATTTTGCATTTACTTTTTCTACCGGACCAAAGATAGATTCGTTAAGACTTGGTGGAAGACTTCTGGATGCTTCTAACCTTAATCCTGTCCCGGGTGTTTTGATTGGTGCTCACAAGGATTTAAGTGATACAGCTTTTATAAGGACCGGTTTCAGGAGTATATCAAAGACAGATAAAAACGGTTTGTTTACTATAAAAGGTCTTTCAAAAGATTCATTTCATGTCTTTGCTCTTGGTGATAAAAACAGAGATTATAAATTTGATCAACCGGGTGAAGCTATTGCTTTTACGGATTCTGTTTTTGTGCCCTGGACTGAGCCTTGTCTTAAGTCTGATACAATCTGGAAAGACAGTATTACCGTAGATTCTGTCTGGACAAGGACTGTCACATGTTATAAACCTGACAATATTGTACTTCTTTATTTTAATGAGGAGTTTGGAAGGCAATATCTGGCAAAGAAAGAAAGAACTTCACGTGAAAGGTTGACATTCACTTTTGGCTACAAATCAGATTCTTTACCTAAACTGAAATTACTCAACAGTGAAGCCAAAAACTGGAATCTTCTTGAATCAAATTTAACAAAAGATACTTTGGTCTACTGGATCACGGATACGGCTGTGGTCAATATGGATACTTTAAATATTGAGATTTCTTATTTAAAAACGGATTCAACAAACAATCTCAGCCCTGAACAGGATACTTTAAATATGATTTTCAGAAGACCGGTCTTAAAAGCTTCTAAATCCTCTAAAAAAACGGATGAAGAAAAAGATAAAGAGGAAAAGGCTAAAGTAATTCCATTGGAATGTAATATTTATGCTCCTGCTACTATTGATATTGGTTTTGAACCATATGTAGAGTTTTTCACTCCGGTTTCAAAAATTGAGGGTAATCCCTGGCATTTGAAAAAGAAGAAAAGTGCCGATAAAAAGGATTCTACCTGGATAGATGTTCCGATTAAAATAGTTAAGGATAGTGTTAATATAAGGTTTTACAATTTCAAAGCGAAGATTGATCCGGCAGGAGAGTATAAGCTGAGTCTGGATTCAGGTAAGATAACAGACGTTTATGGCCATGTAAATCTTCACTCTGAAGTAAGCTTCAAGGTGAGAGAAGAAAAAGAATATGCCAGACTAATGCTGACAGTTAATGGCATTGGCCCGAAAGCTTTTGTCGAGTTGCTTGACAAGTCAGATAAGGTCGTCAGAAGGGAGAGAGTTGTAAAAGGTATGGCCGATTTTAAATATGTAAAACCGGGCACATATTTTATCCGTGCGATTGAAGACAGGAATGGCAATTTCAGGTGGGATGTGGGAAACTATAGGAAAAAAATTCAACCTGAGAGTGTATTTTACAGGAGAGAGCCTCAGGAGATGAGGGTGAATTGTGACTACGAGGAAACCTGGGATGTGATGAGCGTACCTCTGGAATTGCAGAAAAACCTGGATTCAGGAAAGAAAAACAAAGATTGATATTCTAAAACATGGCAAGAGTTACTTTGACAGCGATTTGCCTAACGATAATCTGTTACAGTGGTTTTGCAAAAAACAATTGTAGTGCAGGGGCAAAGTGTTTTGTGGCCGGGGAATCAATTAATTATCAGGTCTATTATAACATGGGTTTAATCTGGATTAACGCCGGCAGCCTGAATACTCGTGTTGGAAATGCATTAATTGATGGTAAAGTAATGCATCAACTGTCATTAACCGGCAGGACGTCAGGCTCGTTTGATTCTTTTTTTTCGCTCAGGGATACTCTTATTTCTTATGTTGATACTTCCGGTTTGACTCCTGTCAGAGCTATTAAATCATGTCATGAAGGGAAATGGTCCGGAGTGGATTTTTTTACTTTTGAACCCCGTAATAACGGATGGAGCATAACTACATCGCTTAAAAGAAAAGGCAAGTGGGGTGAGCGCGTAAATTATTTCACTGAAAACT
>CAZCPI010000152.1:1683-6398 GCA_964500535.1 uncultured Bacteroidales bacterium | reverse complement strand
GATGAAGTAGGTGCAAGGATGGTAATACATCCTGATGATCCTCCTAAGTCAGTTTTGGGACTTCCACGTATCCTGAGTACTGCAAAAGACTACGAGTTGCTTTTAGAAGCGGTTCCAAATCAATCAAACGGTTTATGTCTTTGCACTGGTTCTTTTGGCGTACGTGCTGACAATGACATCGTTGATATGGTTGAAAAATTCGGTGAACGTATAGACTTTGTTCATCTGAGAGCAACAAAAAGAGATGCTGAAGGTAACTTCTTTGAAGATAATCATCTGGAAGGCGATATCGACATGTACGAAATTATGAAAGCTATGGTGGTACTCCAACAAAAACGTCAGTGCTCTATAGCAATGAGAGCCGATCACGGACATCAGATGCTTGATGATCTCAAGAAAAAGACTAATCCAGGTTATTCAGGAATTGGCTTGTTAAGGGGTCTGGCTGAGCTTAGAGGCCTAGAACTTGGCATATCACGCACGTTATATCCAAAAGACAATACAGAAGCATTCAAGAAAAGTCTTTTCATGAATGAAAATGTAGCAAGATAATATTACATTATTATAATCAGAGCTCCGTTATTAATAGTGGCGGAGTTTTTTTTTGAAAACAAAAAAGAGGAAATCTCTGCATTTAGCATTGAGATTTCCTCTTGGTTTTTTTAAAGCTTGCAGATTAATTTACAAGCTTGTTTGTAGCATATTATGGAAGCTGTGGACCTGAAGGAATCAGAGCCTTAGCTGCATCATTGTCACAATACTGTTCGAAGTTCTTGATGTACATACCGGCAAGTTTAACTGCTTTTTCTTCCCAAACTTTAACGTCTGAGTAAGTGTTGCGTGGGTCAAGGATATCAGAAACACCTTCCAGCTTAACAGGAGCTGTAAGATTCATGATAGGAATAACCTTAGTTTCAGCTTTTTCAATAGAGCCATCAAGGATTGCGTCGATAATGGCACGTGTATCTTTCAAAGAAATACGTTTGCCTGTACCGTTCCATCCTGTGTTTACAAGATAAGCTTTACCTCCGTGTTCTTCCATCTTCTTTACAAGTGTACTTGCATAAACTGTTGGGTGCAATGTAAGGAATGCTTCACCAAAAGCTGGTGAGAATGAAGGAACCGGTTCGGTGATACCACGTTCTGTACCTGCAAGTTTTGAAGTGAAACCGCAAAGGAAGTGATATTGAGCCTGGTTATCATCAAGGATTGAAACAGGAGGAAGTACTCCGAAAGCATCAGCAGAAAGATAGATAATCTTTGTAGCGTGACCAGCACGTGAAGGAAGAACTATCTTGTTGATATGGTAAATAGGATATGAAACGCGTGTATTTTCAGTTACTGACTGATCAGCGAAATCGATTTCGCCATTATCGTTAACTGTAACATTTTCCAACAGAGCATCACGTCTGATTGCACGCCAGATATCAGGTTCGTTTTCCTTGCTGAGGTTGATAACTTTTGCGTAGCAACCACCTTCATAGTTGAAAACACCGTGATCATCCCAGCCGTGTTCGTCGTCACCGATAAGATAACGTTTAGGGTCAGCTGATAAAGTTGTTTTACCTGTTCCTGAAAGTCCGAAGAATACAGCAACATCACCTTCTGTGCCAACATTAGCTGAACAATGCATAGATGCGATACCTCTTTGTGGCAGATAGTAATTCATAAGTGAGAAGATACCTTTCTTCATTTCTCCACCGTACCAAGTACCACCTACAACAGCCATACGTTGAGTCAGGTTGAATAGTACAAAATTTTCTGAATGAAGATTATGTTCTTTCCAGTCAGGATTTGTAGTTTTAGAACCATTCATAAACACGAAATCAGGTTCGCCGAAATTTGCCAGTTCAAAATGAGAAGGGCGGATGAACATATTGGTTACAAAATGTGCCTGCCATGCAACTTCCATAATAAAACGGACCTTCATTCTTGTATCTTCATTTGTTCCGCAAAATACGTCAACAACATATAATTTTTTTGCAGAAGCAAGTTGTTTAGTTACAAGATCTTTGCAAACTTCAAAAACTTCAGGAGTTGTACCTTTGTTAACTACTCCGTCCCACCAAAGAGTATTTTCTGTTACGCTGTCTTTGACAAAAAATTTGTCTTTAGGAGAACGTCCAGTGAATTTACCGGTATATACAGCTGTAGCTCCGGTTTCTGTCAACTTGGCCTTTTCAAAACCTTGATTTGCAGGATTCATTTCATCCTGGTAAAGAACTTCATACGAAGGGTTGTGTACGATTTCGAAGTCTCCCGAGATACCGTACTTGCTTAAATCCAAATTTGCCATTTTAAATTTAATGATTTGATTTATACTTATTTAACTGCTCTTCTATCGAAAACCTTGTATTCCAAGAACAAAAATAATGAAAAAATCAGAAAGAATGGTATTAATTAAAGAAAAATTTCTTTATTTGCCTTATTATTCTCTTATTTCACATTTTTTAGAATTATACACTTAAAACTAGACCTTTTGATTGCATTTTTATACCTTTGTAATGCAAAAAGTTACATTAAGAAAAATTTAAATAATGAAGATAAACAACCTTTCAGAAAATAATTCTTTACTTAACCAATACCTGTTGGAAATACGTAGTATTGAAATTCAGGGCGACCGTATGCGTTTCAGAAGAAATATAGAAAGAATAGGTGAGATTATGGCTTATGAGATGAGCAAGGTTTTAACATATTCTACAAAGTCTGTTCAGACTCCTTTAGGCATATCTTCCATCAACACTATTGATGATGAAATAGTTATTTCAACCATATTAAGAGCCGGGATTCCTTTTCATCAGGGTTTTTTGAGTTATTTTGACAAAGCAGAAAATGCATTTGTTTCTGCTTACAGAAAATATAAAGATGCCCTCAAGTTTGACATAAATATTGAATACATAGCATCACCGTCAATAGAAGGCAAAACTGTTATAATAACAGATCCAATGTTAGCCACAGGAAGCTCTCTCGAGCTTACATACGGTGCTTTACTTACCAGAGGTAATCCTGCTAAAATTCATTTGGCTACAGTTATTGCAAGTCAGCAGGGCGTAGATTATGTAAAGAATTGTTTTCCTGAAGATACAACACTTTGGTGTGGTGCTATTGATCCTACACTAAACACTCATTCGTATATAGTACCCGGATTAGGCGATGCGGGTGATTTGGCTTATGGTGAAAAACTTTGATAACAGTGAAACCGTAGTATTTAGCAGAAAGAAATAATAGGTTTCAAAGTAAAAAACGAGGGTGTCTCAAAGACACCCTCGTTTTATTCGTAAACATTTCTGAGACCAAACTCCAATAGTCAATTCACCCGGACTTATGAAAAAGTTTTGATACAGCTTATTTTTTATAAATAATGTCTATTTTATTTCCCAGGTTTCAAGAGTGTTCAGAAAATCTTCAAGTTTTCTTATCGGCCTTTTCGCCTGAACTTCTGCAATTTGATTTTCCACAGCTTCATCATATGAAAGCTGGTCTATGTTTCTGATAACACCAAGTGCAACCGGAAGATCACCACACATATTACCGAGTTTGAAATGAAGAGTAGGATCGATGTTTTTTGCATCATGTACCAAAATATCTTTCTCAGTTATACCATTTTCTCCAATTTTCACAGATTTCAGATTAAAACCATCAATAATAAGACCAAGGTCATTATTTTTACCATAAATCATTGGTTTACCGTGTTGAAGAACTATAGTTTTGTCTGCTCTGAATTCCTTGTCGGATATCGCTTTGTGAGTGCCATCGTTGAAAATAACACAATTTACAAGTGCTTCAACGATTGAGCAGCCTTTATGACGTGCAGCTTCAGCCAGTACTGACTGGGAAGTCTTCAAATCCACATCAAGTGTACGTGCGAAAAATGATCCTCTTGCTCCCAGTACCAGTTGAGAAGGCCTGAAAGGTTCTTCAACAGTGCCATAAGGAGATGTTTTTGAGACGAAACCATATCTGGAAGTAGGAGAGTACTGACCTTTTGTCAAGCCGTATATCTCGTTATTGAAGAGAATTATATTCAAATCAATATTTCTTCTTATTGCATGTATGAAATGGTTTCCACCTATAGCGAGACAATCTCCATCACCAGTGATTTGCCAAACGGTAAGTTCGGGGTTAGCCACTTTTACTCCGGATGCAATTGCTGCAGCTCTTCCGTGGATGGTATGCATGCCATAAGAATTAATATAATACGGAAGGCGGCTTGAACACCCGATGCCTGAAATTACCGCAGTCTTATCGGGAGAAACACCTATTTCTGCCATCGCTTTTTGAAGGCTGTTCAGCATCGCATAATCACCACAACCGGGACACCAGCGTACAGCCTGGTCAGATTTAAAATCCTGAGGAATATATTTTATTTGCTCCATGATTGACTTATAACAATGTTTTTATGAATGTGGTCAGCTCGTTAACAGTGAATGGTTGACCTTCAACTTTATTGTATTGATAAGGATTGACTCCGGCGATCTTTGACCTGAGATATCCGGCGAACTGTCCGTTATTTAGTTCACAAACAACTGTTTTACTGAATCTTGTTAAGATTTCAGCAGTATTTTTCGGAAGAGGATTTATATAGTTAAAGTGTACCATTGCAACCTTATTGCCTGAAGCATTAAGCTCTTCCATCGCAGTATAAATATGGCCGAATGTACCTCCCCAACCAATCATGAGAAGCTCAGCATCCGGATTACCATATAATTCGAGAT
>CAZCPI010000152.1:0-1583 GCA_964500535.1 uncultured Bacteroidales bacterium | reverse complement strand
CCTCCCCAACCAATCATGAGAAGCTCAGCATCCGGATTACCATATAATTCGAGATCAGGTATATAATTAGCAATCTTATCAATTTTCTCTTGTCTGAGATTTGTCATCAACTGATGATTTTCCGGATTTGTTGAAATACCTCCGGTCTTATTGTCTTTTTCAAGACCTCCTATCCTGTGAGTGAAACCTTCAGTTCCTGCAGCAGCCCAATAACGGACACCGTTTTCAGGATTTCTGAGATATGGTTTCCAGCTTTCTCTCATATCAGCGGTGACAAAAGGAGGTTTGATTTCAGGATAACTGTCAATAGAAGGAATCCTCCAGGCTGAAGAGCCGTTTGCCAAAAATCCGTCGGTCAATAATATAACAGGAGTCATATGTTCCAAAGCAATCTTTGAAGCCATGTATGCATAATCGAAACAATTAGAAGGAGTACTGGCTGCAATTACGACACAGGGACTTTCTCCGTTTCTGCCGTATAAAGCCTGAAGCAGGTCAGATTGTTCTGTTTTGGTTGGCAAACCTGTTGAGGGACCTCCGCGTTGTACATCAATAACAACCAATGGCAATTCAGCCATTACTGCAAGACCTATTGCTTCACTTTTTAAGGCTAATCCTGGTCCTGAAGTTGAAGTTGCTGCCAGAGATCCGGCAAAACTTGCTCCGATAGCTGTACATACACCTGCAATTTCATCTTCTGCCTGAAATGTCTTGACTCCAAGATCTTTTCTTGCAGAAAGTTCCTGAAGTATTTCAGTGGCAGGGGTAATAGGGTAACTACCAAGGAAAAGCGGGAGACCTGATCTTTCTGATGCTGCTATAAGCCCCCATGCTGTAGCCTGATTACCTTTTACATCAGTATACATACCTTTTGGTTTATCAACAGAATCAATTTTGTATGTTGATACAATAGTATGCGTATTATTGCCGTAATTATAACCGTCAGTAAGAACCTTCAGGTTAGCTTTAAGGATGGCCGGTTTCTTTTTGAACTTATTTTCAAGCAAGTGCATGGCTCTGTCAACAGGCGTGTTAAACAGCCAGCATAGAAGACCCAAAGCAAACATATTCTTGCATCTGAGGATGCTCTTGGTATCCATTTCGCTATCGGCAAGACTATGTTTGACCATAGTTGAAATAGGAGCCATAATAAGCTGGACAGATTTAAGATTTAGTTCTTCAAATGGATTTTCAGTTACGAACCCGGCTTTATCCATATTAGCCTTGTCAAATGAATCCTCATCTGCAATTACGATTGCATTTGGTTTGATTGCTTTACGGTTGACTTTGAGAGCTGCCGGATTCATTGCGATGAGTACATCTGCAAGATCACCCGGAGTATGAATTTTTTTTGAACCTATATGCACCTGATAACCTGAAACCCCGCCAATACTTCCTTGTGGAGCTCTGATTTCTGCAGGATAGTCCGGGAAAGTGGATATTTCACTCCCATAAATAGCGGACAGATTGGAAAACAAGCTGCCTGTAAGTTGCATACCATCTCCTGAGTCACCTGAAAAACGTATAACCACCTGATCAAGCGTGGTCACTTTTGCTGTATCTGACATAATTGGATTTGAAAA
>CAZCPI010000151.1:4003-6433 GCA_964500535.1 uncultured Bacteroidales bacterium | reverse complement strand
TTGATTTCAACCAGATTCTTGTCAGACTTGTCAGTAACATCCATCAGATCTCCGCGTAACTCTCCAAGCAGGACATAACTGTCAGCGAGTTCCTGCATCAGTGAAAGAACTCCGAAAATCGAATACAGACTGTCATTTGAAGATTTCATCTGATACTCATCATCAAAAACATATCTGTCTGAATCAACATTCAGGAAATTACTGCAACCTGTAAAAACAGTAAATGCAACGACAAATGACAATATTATATATGTAATTCGTTTCATAACTTTCAGATTAAAGATTGAATTTAAAACCAATGTTGAAACCTTTAGTTGATGGAATCAATCCGGCATCAACACCCTGCATCCAGGCCTGATTTCCTGCCGAGAATTCAGGATCCTGACCTAAATATCTGGTCAGTGCAAACAAATTTGTCGCAGAAATCCAGATGTCAACACCCTGAATATAATCACTCTTCAGAGGAAGATCATACGAGAGAGTAACCGTTTTCAGCTTAAGATAGGAACCATCTTCTATCCATCGGTCAGAAAATCTTGCATTACCAACAGGGTCACCGTAAACTGCCCTTGGCTGAGAAGTAAGTTGGCCATCAGCCACCCATCTGCCAAGGACTGCCCTGGTCTGATTGCTGAAGTCCTTGCCGCCTTCAAGCTGACTGCGTGAGAAATTATATACATCGTTGCCAAGACTGTAAGTAAATACAGTGTTCAGTGAAAAACGGCCTGCAAACATCTTACTGAAAATATTACCGTAAATATCAGGATTTGGATTACCGATTACCTGTTTGTCGTTCTCATCGATCACTCCGTTTTTATCCAAATCATCAAAATGAACATCACCGGCATTAAAAGTTCTGCTCACGCCATTTTCATCTACCATATAAAGTGGTGTTCTTATCGAAGAGGATGGAGGAGTATTAACGTCCTCAGCTTCTTGTTGAGATGAGAATACTCCCAAAGCCTTATAACCATAAAATGAGCCTGCAGGCATTCCTTCTTTTGCAATCACCTCACCATCATAAACAGAAGTCGTAAAACTTCCTTCAGGCAGCGATTTGATTATGTTTTTATAATGCCCAATGTTGAAACCGGCCTCCCATTTAAAATTCTTAAGATTTAAAACCTTCCAGTCAAAAGATATCTCATAGCCCTGATTGGACATTGCGCCGGAGTTGCTCCAGTATTTACCGAGTCCGCTGATAAGTGGAGCGTCTTTCATAACCAGCAAATGGTCAGTAACACCTGAGAATAAATCAAATGATAAATTAAGAGTATTATTAAATAAGCCTAAGTCAAGACCTAAATTTCCTCTTGATGTAGTCTCCCATTGCAATTTGTCATTCCCTGGATTTGCCAGCACCATACCGTTAGCTTTATCCATGAATCTGACATATTTGAAATACGACATCGCATCATAATCAAATATTCCGTCATTACCTGTTACACCAAAGCCTCCCCTGAGCTTCATAAAATTTATGAAATCGATATTTTTCATAAATTCTTCAGAAGAAACCAGCCATCCGGCATTTATTGACGGGAAAACTCCCCAGCTATTACCAAACATATGCAAGCCGCTTTCAGTCTTTTTTCCGAACTTTGATGATGCGTCAAATGAAACTGCAGCATTCAGGAAATATCTGTTATCACGATTGTACTCTGCCTGTAAATATTTTGAAAATGATTTGGTTTCATTGTTGATACCCCTTACCTGAAGATACTTGTATGCACCTGTAATTGTAGTATTATTATCAGAGCCTGAATTGTGTTCTTCAGCATAATCAGATTCGTAGTAATTATATAAATATCTTATACCCAATACCGCTTTCAGATAATCAAGCGGTGTCAGTTTCTTCTCATATGTAAGTCTGGTTTCATCAAAAAATGAAGTATTTCTCATAACCTGACTGCTTATTTCGTTTTGAGATTCACCCCAACCTTCAATCATTCTGACTGCAGTACCTGTCATAGGTATAAACTTACGTTCAATAGCTTTGTGCAGGTTATAATCAAACTGGTTACTAAGTGTAAACTCACGATTAATGCGATATGTAGGCTTGACACCTATATTAAACCTGTATTTTTTCAGACCATTCAAAGAGTTGGCAAGAATCGCAGTAGGATTGCCGATACCAAATTCATCAGAGTCATCAAGATCTGTTGTTATCATACCGGAAGATGTAAAAGTGTACGGACTAAGGAAAGGTGATTTTATTTTTGCCAACCAGGTAGGTGAAGAATAAAAATTATAACCATCATCCTGCATCGTTCTCTCATTACGTGTGAATGTAATATTCAAGCCCATATCAAGATTTCTGAGCAGCTTCAAATCTGAATTAAATCTGGTATTGAACCTTGAAAAATCAGAGCCTTTTATATTTCCTTTATTATCGGTATAACCAATCGAAAAATAGTATAATGCTTTTTCATC
>CAZCPI010000151.1:0-3903 GCA_964500535.1 uncultured Bacteroidales bacterium | reverse complement strand
AATGTGAATCCTGAAGAAATATTCAAACTTATTTTGGTCACCTCGGTAGTACCTCTCTTTGTATTAATAAGTACGACACCGTTTGAAGCCTTACTGCCATAAATTGAATTTCCGTCTTTGAGTACGGTTATATTTTCAATATCACTTATATCTATATTTTCAAGTGAATTTGAAAAGAATCCGTCATTGATTGAAACCTCGTCATAGAAATTGTTCCAGACGACGCCGTCTACAACAAACAATGGCTGAGCGTTCAGATTTATCGAATTAATCCCTCTGATAAAGTAAGAAGCCCCCATTCCAGCAGTACCGGAACGGTTAACAGACCTCAATTGTCCGTTAAGATTATTTTGAATGGCTTCATCAGCAGTAATAGCCTGAGTCTTCACTTCCATATCGAAACCACCTGCAGAGGATAATCGGTTTGATTCAGCCATTTTGCCGGTCAGTCCGCTTAAGCTTTTGTAAAAATCAGAATAAACGTCAGACATAAGTTTTACAGTCACCTTTGTTCTGCCTTTTACAGCAACCAGAGTTTTGTTATAATCATAGGCTTCGATCTGAAGTAAATCCTCAGAATTCACTCCTGTCAATTTAAACAATCCATTTTCGTCAGTAGTCGCAGCTTTATCTTTATTTACAACAACTATCCTTGCGGCACTTACCGGATTACCGGTAACAGCATCAGTTACAAAACCTGTTATATCATTTTGCGCACTTACATAGCCGGCAAAGAATATAAATAAAGCTACTAAAAGAGACTTCATATTTGCCAAACGGACTGATTTCCTGTCCATCAATATTTTACATTTCATGTTTTTCATCATTTGCATTTTATTGGACAGGTTCAAGTATTACACAGTCGACCTTTATAGTTCGATTGAAGTTTTTAAGCTCAGCAGCCGAAGTCCCGGCTCCGTTTTCAATTTTCAGATAGGTAGTAACATTCTTGCCACATAACATACCTTCCTCAGATACAAGATTGCTGTATTGAAACTCAAAATTATCAGCTACAAGTAATTTGGTTACCGAAGTTGAATCAGTTGTATTTTTCGCAACTGTCAGTTTAGTATCATTGACAACAACACCATTTTTATCTGTATATGACATATAAAAGTTCAATTTGTAAGGCCTTTTATCATTTTTATCCATAGCGTAGGTCGGGACAAAAACAGCATAAATCCTGTATTTAGTTGCAAGAACATTTGGAATAGGGAACTTTATCGAAAGCTTTGAGATAGAACTTGATGTTTTAGGCAAAGCAGAAATATATCTGTTCCCTGAAATCTCCATACCTGTTCCAACACCGGATATCGTGCTTAAAGCATAGTTCATTGTAATCCTTTTACCATCCTGAGGATCTTCAGCTTCGATCCTGATTTCCTTATTCCAGGATTCAGAGGGAGTATGATTGATCTTAGAGGTTTTATAAATCAAGCCATTACTTAATTCATAGGATTCTGACCCCTGAAATAATAATGACGGATTAGTAAATTTGCTTCCGTTAGTAGAGTAAAGTAAATCTGTAAAAGGTGAAACCAGTCTGCCTCTGAAAACCAAATCCCTCACCATAGCCCATTTTGTATTTCTTATCTGTGCAGGTGCACCTCCATAAGCAGGCAAAGCCTTATACAAAGGATAAACTTTTGAGTAAAGATCATTCCATGCATTATTATCAGGGACAATCATCGTATAAAGGCTGTCTTCATCATCAAAAGCTCCAAGAAAAGTTTTTGCATAATTTGAATATTTGAAAACAGAATCCTTAAATACTCCATCTTTGAAACTTGCCAGAGTATCAAGACTTTTGTAATCAAGCACCCTTATAAATGATCTCAAAGAATCGATACCTTCAGCATTAGCAATATATTCCCAGTGGTTGTATTTATACGGCATAAATCCCTGTATCTGATGAATTATGCCATTTTTAACTGCAATATCCTTTACAGTAAGTTTATATCCGTCGATATAATAATCATCGCCAATTCTCTTAAATACAACTCTTTTATCGTTCATCATTATGATAGTTTTATTCCTTGCCTCAACAGAAGGAACAGAAAAATGAGCAATATGATTTGAAACCAGCAATCTAATAGCCTCAATATTATTAATATTCTGGTTATTAAGTGCTTCATTTGATGGAATCCAGACAGTGTAAGTCTGATCACCACCCAATACTTTATCATAACCTGTTGCTACAAGCATATCCGAGAATTTCGCCATTTCGGGCATTTTCCTGATATATTCAAAAATATTCAGTTCGGAAGTGCTGTCATATGTCGCCAGATAATGCTCATCCCATTCTTCTTTACAGGAAAAAGTAATTGAAACCAGGACAACTGACAGAATTATCGTTAGTATATTTTTTTTATTTCTCATGGCTTTCCTTTTTTTTCATCAATAGATGTCTTCAGACTCAAGGCAACTCGTCGGTACAAATTCCAGATAATCAAACATAAACTCACCGCTACTCAGGCCAATTACTCCCAGTTTATGCCTGCCGGCTGTCTTGAAATTATATATACCAAGTATTCTTCTTAACAGATTGGCACTGAAACGAGAATTTTCACCGTAGAACCATCCTTCAACAGGGACCCTGAAAACAGCAGGAGCTTTCATATATCCTCTGTTCCTCATCATCTTGTCATTCTCAAATCCGTAATAATCATCAGGATCAGTACGCGGTTGGACGTAACCGATAGAGGCATTATCAGCCAGCGTACTTAAGTTTATGGGTACTCCGGCCGGAATTCCATCAAAATACAGCTGAGCAACTCCTCTATTGCTGTTGGCTCCATAGCCAAAACGAACCTCATATGTACCTGCCGGTATAGGAAGAGTCTCGATTACGAAATCATAAAGCTTACCGGGAGAACCTCTCAGGAAAACTTCATCACCTTCGTAGTTCTGATATTTTGGATAACCGGTAAGGTATCCAACAACAGTCTGTTCAGTACAAGTTATTCGATTTACATAACCACGTGGTAACTGGAAACGAAGATTCGGATCCGTAACACCTCTTCCACGCATATTGTTATTTGTTAGCTCATCAAAGAAGCTGGCAGAGTCAAATCGCAGTCTTTTTGATGATAACATGTCGTGAGTATCTTTGTCGTAAACCAACATTCCGTCAATTTCGTGATAAACGCCATTAAGTGCATCTTTATCAGAGTATGCCTTAACTATTTTGACCTTATTACCTGTCTTCGGATTTTTGTTTATAACGTTTGTTTCTTTAGTTAGTCTAAGTTTGCTGATCTCCATCAGAGTATTCGGGCACAAGGTTTCAATGTATTCAACCATATCCATTGTCTTAACCATCTGATCAGTATCGTAATCATCAATAAACTTCGAATAACTTAGCTGTTTGGTTATAAGGTGATATGCAATAAAGCGATTAAGGCTGTTTCTTCTGTCTTTAATATCAGTGACATTAGCATCTTCAGGATATACTTTGTCATATATCGACGAGGCATAAGCTCTGAGACTTTCAATACCGGTTATCCCGTTTTTTGCCATTGTTTCATCACTTTCCATAAGTATTGTATAACCAAACTTCCTTTTTTCGGGGATTTCCTGATAAAACCAGGAGCCTGCTTCAAGAGGAGTGGTAATCAGGTCTCTGTAATTGTCGGGATTATATCTGTCATCCTGTATCAGCATCAAAGAGTCTGCAAGTCCGGTTTCGACGAGTGCATTATAGAAAATCGTGAACTTTTTATCTTTTGAGATTACCTTGACAACACCATCTCTTACAGGATTAAGGGCTTTATCGATATGATGAATTACACCGTTATGAACTAAAATATCTTTTTCTATCACCCTTGAGATTTCGTTGATGAAAATAGAACCGGTATCACCTATGGATACAGATATATATCTGTCACTCATGCTCAAATGAGG
>CAZCPI010000150.1:0-6445 GCA_964500535.1 uncultured Bacteroidales bacterium | reverse complement strand
TGTCAGAAAAACGGCTATTACCCATCGGATCCTCAAATGTAATAACAGGTATATCCGTTATCTGACCTTCAGTTGTCCAGCGATTTTTCATGGCTGTTGTCTGATTGTAGAAAGATTTACCACCCTCCAGTACCATTCTTTGATAATTATATATATCATTACCAACCGAATAATTAAACACTGTACTTAAAGTCAGCTTTTTAAAACTGATGTTCGCGAAAATATTACCATATAAGTCCGGATTAGGATTGCCGATAACCACTTTATCAGCTTCATTTACTTCAGCATCATTCGTTGTTTCAAAATTCATGTCACCTGCCTTAAAATATTTCTTGTCGCCATTTTTAAGGACAATATACTTTCCGTCAGCCTGAGCCTGATCTGTTGTTGAGTAAACACCATTGGTTTTGTAGCCATAAAATTCACCGAGTGACGAACCAACTTTTGTAAGTACTGCTCCGCTATACATTTCAGTAATATATGAATCTACACCTTCGGGAAGGCTTTTTACCTTATTTTTGTAATGTGCAACACTTGCTCCGATTTCCATTTTAACTGCCTTGGCATTCAGCAACCTGTATTTAAATGAAAAATCAGTTCCGTGATTTAATAACGATCCGTCATTACTCCAGATACGATCAATCCCACCAACATATTTAAGTTTTTTCATACTTAACAGATTGTCAGTTGTAGCATTAAAATAATTAATGGATACATTAAGAGTATTGTTAAACAAATTCGCATCCAGACCGGCAGTAAGACGCTGTGTGGTTTCCCATTGCAGGGAAGTATTACCAATATTTGATAAAACCAGTCCACCGGCACTGTTAAGAATTCTGGTAGCTCCAAAATAACTTCTCGAAGCCAGGCAATCAAGATCATCATTACCTGATATATCAAAACCTGCATTAACTTTTACAAAGTTCACGATATTGTTAGGTTTGAACCATGACTCAGAAGTCATTACCCAAGCTGCCTGAATTGATGGAAACAATCCCCATGATACACCAAACAGTTTAAGTCCACCTTCTATTTCTTTTCCAAACCTTGATGAAGCTTCTGCACTCAAACCACCATACAGGAAGTACTTTTCCTTGTAATTATAATCAGCCAGCGCATAATAAGTAAGCGAGACATTATTATCATCTGTACCAGTTACAGTTTTATAGCTCAGGTTATTATTGATATTGGGAGTTTTGTCGTTACCGGTATTGTAACCTTGTATCATATTTAGAGAATAGCTGTCCTTAAACAACCTTGCACCACCAAAAACATGTAACTTATGTGCTTTTATATTTTTTGTCCAATCCAGGCGGGTATCACTTGAAAAGATATTACTATGTGAAGCCATAGCTTTAGCAACATTCTGAACAGTCGCAACGTCTTCTATAATTAATGAAGGCATACCTCTGAGTGGAGTATAATAGTTAGCATCGGTGTTTGTCAGGGTATAGCTGAAATGCTCTCTTAAAGTCAAATTCCTCTTGATCTTGTATATAGGGGTTATTGCCAGATTAATCATTCTGTTTCCAAATCTGTTTTTATTTTTGCCCTCGCCGTAATACAACAGTGAAGATGGATTTGCCAGAGAAACATCTGTTCCAAGAACTTCATCCAGATAATCATCAGCATCGGATAAAAAGTCAGACTTGTTACCATAAATATCAAATTGATTAGGACTCAGGAATGGAGCTTTAATCAATCCTAAAAGACCAACAGAAGTAACTGTTGTGTTTTCAATATTGTTTTTAACGCCGTCATCTCTCAAGTTGCGGTTGATATCACTATAAGATGCATCGAAACGAACATCAATTTTGTTTGAAAGGTTAATATCCGAATTCAAACGCAAATTGAATCTCGAGAGTTCAGAGTTTTTCAACGTGCTGTTTCCATTAGCATATCCTACTGAAAGGTTATAGCTTGCAATTTCATCACCTCCCTGTACGTTAATTCCGTAAGATTGTGAAAATGCCTGCTGATAAACTTGTTTCGACCAGTCCGTATTATTATTGAATTTATTATAATAATAATACTTAGGGTCAGATTTAAGAAACTTAAATTCAGTAAGCTTTGTACCTGTAGAGCCTAATAATTCTGAAGCATAATATCTGTAATCGGTAGCATCCATCATTGGAGGCAGATTAGGAATCATTTCAAAATTTCCGGATAAATCAACATCAATTTTGGTAGCCATACTCTTGTTCCTTTTTGTTTCAATCAACAAAACCCCGTTTCCACCTTTAGCTCCGTATAACGCTGTACCATTCTTAACGACTGATATATTCTCGATATCATTAACATTAATATTCGAAAGAAGGTTGTTATAAAAACCTTCATGCACAGTACCACGGCTGTATTGCATATCAAGTATTACACCATCAACGACAACAAGAGGTTGAGTATTTGCAAATAGTGAATTTAAACCATTCATCAACATGAAATTACCTACTCCTTGCTGACCTGATCTTACTACAGCTCTTATATCACCGCCAAGATTTGTTTGTATCTGCCTGTCAATACTTAAATCACTATTCATATTATTAACAGAAGCAGTTTTGTCTTTTGATGCCTTAATGGTCTTAGAGTATATACCCGAAAACTCATCTGAAAACATCTTAATCTTTACAGTATTGGTTTTTGAATCAATCGGATTCATAACCAATCCGTATCCCTCTGCTACTGCTGAAAGAGATGTTACATATTCAGGAAGGTCCAGTGTAAAAGTTCCGTCTTCTGATGTCATGGATGAATACAGATTATTATTAAATGCCTGTACACGAATACCTACCAATGGTTCTCCTGTGGACGCATCAATTACAACTCCTGAGACTTGTTTTTTTGCAACTTTAGCCTCTATACCTTTATGTTGCTCAATTTTAAGTGTATTTTGTCCGGTTGAAGCAAATGCAAACATTGACAAGATTACTACACTCAATAATTTAAAATCAAGATTATTTTTAATTTTACTTTTCATCTTCATCATTTTTAATCTTGTCTGGGTTTCAAATACAAACAATCAATGTACATCTCATGTGAATACTTAGTCATTTCCTTTGGAGTTACCACACTTTGTAATCTCAGAGTAACTTTTACTTTCTCCTGTCCGTAATTACAAACCGGGAAAGTCAAAGTTGTTAAGGTTATAGTATCGATTGCTGTTGGTTTATTTTCAAAGAATGACAGTGACTGACCCTCTTTTCCTCTGCAGGTTACACTTGTATTGCTTCCATTAGGCAATTCATAAGTAACAGTTGCAGAAAATTTATTTGGTTTAAAATCAGTTGTCTGAGCGTCATATACCGTTTTGGGTAACATTACCACGCAAACATCATATTTACCTGAAAGCGTATTTCTTATATTAAATGTTATGTCAGGTTTATCTGAATTTTTAATAGGAAACAAATCCAGATATCCTCCACCTGAAATGTAATTTGCATATTTCTGACGTTGATTAAACTTAAATCTGACCTTGTCAAGTGTATTGATATTTCTCTCAGTTTCTGCTTCAACCGTAATTGGTGTAAAGAAAACACTGGTCATATTCAATGGCCATTCATCAACTTTATACAAAACGCCATTACTGGTATTAATCGTTTTTGCATTCGACAAAATACCATTTTCAGCAAAAGGTTTGTAAAAAACATGAAACTTCGGTTGATAATACCAATATTGTGTTGAAATCAGAGAATCCTGTGGTGAATTCTGCAGATTCCAGTTAAATATCAAATCCTTCATCATAGAGTAGTTTGTCCAGAATTTTTTAAGTGAGTCTGCTTTAGCAGCGCTTCCAAAATTGTAATATTTTGAAATTTTCGCATAAGCATTTTCAATACCTGCTTTTGAAGGTACAATCATTCGATACAAACTATCTTCAGAATTTATATATCCAAAACTTCTGAAAAGTGAATTCTTTTCAATCATAACTGAATCCACATAAACAGTAACTCCTTCATCATTTATACCCGCTGAAACACTGGCATTTTCGTCAAGAGAATCTTTTTGGTATGTCATCAGAAACTTTCCCATAATTTCAAACTCCGGCATATTTGTCAGTGCTTCATAAATATTCATTAAAAATGGAAGAGTTCCATTCATCAAATGTATAATACCATTTTTCGCTACAATATTTGACTTCCCTTCTACAAAACCTACACCTGCAAGTTTATTATTTTCAAAATACAGATATTTTGTATTCAGCATCTTAGCTTTCACACTCGAATTATTATAAAATGAGTAGGGAGTTCTTGATAAATGACTTTGTACAAACCATTTTGCAACTTGTTCATTACCTTTTGATGTAACACATAAAGCAAGCAGTGAATCTTTATTAAAAGATCCGTTAACAGGTGCAAATACAGTAAAAAACTGTTGATTCATAAGATCAGCATAAGAAACAGATGTTATCTTGTGTCCATTCATGACCTTAACACTATCCAATATCTGAACAAAGTCGCTTAACGTCTGTTCTTTCCTTAACTTATCTATAAGTGTTTCATCGGAAGTCACGTTCAGATTGGCCGCATAATGTTCATCCCATTTGTCATCAGTGCAGGCATAAAACATTACCAAGACACTTAATGCAAGCAGATATTTTTTTATTACTCCGGACAAATGCATATTCATATTTTTGATATTATTTTTCATAATTAATGGGTATCTTCTCCTTCAGGGTTAGCATATACGCTTTTCGGACATAATTCCAGATAGTCAAACGGGAACAAACCGTCAGGATTATCTATAACAGATTTGAAACGGACATAATGAACCTTGCCTTCTTCCAGATATTCATTAGCTATAACGACCCTGACTGAATTCCAGAATACTCTGTGAGTTTCAGTTTTCCCGCTACCTGTATACCATGAATCCATTCCTTTCATGAAACCACGGTTTTTCATATCTTTATCATTACGCTTGTTTTCTTCTTCATCTTCAGTATCGGCTTTCGCGCCTATAATCGGATTGTCAAACTTAGATATACGCATATCAATCGGTATTCCGCTTGCTCTGTTATCGAAATAAATCTGAACAATACCACGGTCAGGTGACATATTCATACCCAAACGTATTTCATACTGTCCCTGAGGTACAGGTGGAATTTTTACAGAAAAATCATATTGCCCCAAAAAGTCCAAAGCGTCACATTGATAACTTGGTGACCATGTAGGGTCTATTCTGAGTCCAAGCTGTGTTTGTTCAGTGAATTTAAAATTCTTTACATAACCCGGTTTGTATCTCGTAACAACCTGACTACCTACCTGTGGTTTTGTTCGACCCCTTCCGATATTATTCATAAAGTCAGGAGATAGAGTCGTTGCATCAATTCTCATACGAGTATTTAAAGCATCAATAGAGTTAGCATCAAGAATAAGAAGCGCATCAACATAATGATATACACCATTCAAAGCACTTTGATCAATAGTCCCTGCTTCTGCAGGTTGAAAAACTCTTACTCCTCTTACCGCAGCCTGATAAGGATCTGTCGCCTTTCTGTCAGCAGCAGCACCTTCATTAATTCGTCTTCTGTTTATATAAAGTTCGCCTTCCCTGGCATATTGAAACTTCATAATCGTGAAAGGACACATGGTTTCATAAAAATCCTGAGGATCCAGAAAATCATAAATAGGCTGATATTCACGAATTTTGCTACCAACAGTCCAATCATCATAATTACCTAATCTATCTAGTAAGTGATAAGCCACAAATCTGTAAAGTACGTTGGTAGTATCTGTGTATTTATCATCATATTTATATTTTCCATAAGGATCATAAATGGCAAGCTCTTTATTTTTAAGCTTTTTGATCAGGTCATTTACATTATTAATACCTTTTCTCCTGTAAACTTTGTTCTGTTCAACAAATGCTGTGAAACCAAATTTTCTTTTTGCCGGAAAATCTGCTGGCCTTGTCGAACTACCTGTAGTATAAGTTAACCTCAGCTCAGTGGAATCAGCCCCGACATGATAGCTTTCATCAATATATGCTTCTAATTTTTTATCAAGACCCGTAAGCTGTAAAGCCTGTACGAATATTGATATGGTAGAATCCTCAGCCATCAGTTGTGGAAGAAACATATTACTAGGAGTTACAACATTACTTAATGTATGCACAACTCCATTTGCTACCGAGTCATCCCTGATTAATAGTTCAGAAGTCTTGTTAATAAAATAACTGATAGTTTTTTTCCCGTTGTAAGTACTTGAATCGGATGAAAACACAAGATATCTGTCAAGAAAATTTGTGTTTGGTAATGCGCCATCCTGAAGATCAGTAGTGAAATAGGCACCTTTAATAAGGTGAGTTCTAGCTATTGTATCACATTCTGCATTAGTTAAATCATCCACTGAACTAAGGTTTTTAGTTTTCAGGTATTTGGAAACAGCGTCGTTAGTAGGTGCAAAACAAGTGTATTCACCATAAGTTGACAACAAATCAAAAAGATGAGCTC
>CAZCPI010000149.1:3955-6461 GCA_964500535.1 uncultured Bacteroidales bacterium | reverse complement strand
TTTACGTCTCAAGCCATAATCCAAGAAATCTGTCGTAAACTATATAGCCTTTACCCGATTTATAGATTAGTTCATTATCAATAAGTTTGTTTAAAGCCCTGCTTACACTGCTTGAATTTTTTAGACCGTATCTGGTGATGAAATCCCCTGAATTTATTTGTGTTACAACTTTTTCTTTTGCAACTGCTCTTAGCAGACTAACCTGCACGTCTGAATATGCATTTAACAACTCCTGATAAGCATACGCGTTTTCTTCAATGAGCTCTCTTATCGCATAATGTATAATGTCCCGGTTGTCGATATCTTTTTTATATTCATACAATCTGTTAAGTATAGCCTGTACATACCATGTATGCCCTTCAAAACTGTAGTAGATATAATTAAAACAGTTATCAGTTATATTGTATCCGTTTTTTTCAAAGTGCCCCCTGGTAAATTGTTCATAAATTCCTACATTAATTACATCAAGTGACATGATTTGAGTGCTTTGATAGAAGGGTCTTTTGGCAGAAAGGAACATTTCGCTCATCAGGTGTTGTCTGCTCCCGGAGAAGATAAACTTAACGTTTGGCAAGAACTGGATATATGAACGTAACAGGGCTTCAGTACCCTTCTCAGGATATTCAACCACTTGCTGAAATTCATCAATGGCTATGTAGCATCTTTTATCTGATTGTTTGAGATATTCAAACACTTCTTTCAGGCTTTTATCTGCACTCTCCTGCTCTATTTTCACGCTTAGTTCAGGTGATCCGGATATCGCATCAAATGATAGTGTTGGTCTGAAACTTTTGAAAAAAGCTGCAAACTTCCTCATTGCGCTTTCTACGTTGTCATCCATCTGCCCGAGTACTCTTTCGGCAAACAATTTAACGAAATCGTTGAGGTTTTGGGTGGAATATATGTCTAAATATATACAGACTGAGTTTTTGTCTTGCTGTGAAAGTTTATGAAAGATATGATGTATCAATCCTGTTTTGCCGTAACGGCGGGGACTCATCAGCGAAATGTTACGATCGTTTTGTAATGCAGAAATAGCTTTGTCTGTCTCTGCCTCCCGGTCGCAGAAATATTCCGGGCTGAAATATCCGGCAAGTAAAAAGGGATTGTATGGTTTATTTCTTTTCATAATGCAATTATACTAATTATTTCGCAAAATGCGATACGCAAAATGCGAGATATTTTTACAGCATATCTTTTACCTGCCATGGTTTTATATGTTCGATACCTTCGTTGGTGGGAAGTAGGAAATCATCCATACTTACAACATATTTAGGGTAGTTATCGTCTATATTTATCAGTGATGCATATTCCCGTTCGATTGTCTGCTGATCTGTAAGTTGGTAGCAGACCTGAAAATAAACGCGTTTTTTTCCCTTTATAGCTACAAAATCTACTTCTTTGTCTTTTATTGTTCCGACATAAATCTGATAGCCGGCACGAATCAGATCTAAATATATGCAATTCTCTAATAAATAGCCGATGCCATATCCAAAACCGGCATATAAGTAGTTACGGAAGCCTAAATCGTTTATATAAAACTTGCAATTACCGGAAATTGTCTCTTTACCTTTTATATTATAACGTTCCGCTCTGTGTATCAGAAAAGAGTTTTCGAGATATCCGATGTAAGAAGTAAGCGTTTCATAATTTGTTTTTCGTTTTTGGGATGCAAAATAATTAATAATGTTAGTTACGGATATTATATTCCCGGCGTTACTTACCATATAGACAAATAAATCGTCCAACAGTTTTACATCTTTGACTTTATAACGTTTGACGATATCGCGTAACATAACGGTATCTTTAATCGCGGAGACGTAATTACGTTGCATCTCAGCTCCTGACAGATTTAGCAGTTCGGGCAATCCACTACTTTGCAGATACGTCATATATGTATCTCTGTTTTGATTGTTACCTGTAAAAACGCAATACTCGGAGTAGCTGTATGGCAGGATTTCAAATTCAACATACCGCCCGGACAATAATGTAGCAAGTTCTCCTGATAGTAAATCAGAGTTTGAGCCACTTATAAATAACTCACATGGCTCAGCAAAATCCTGTGAATGTGAATTAACAAATCGCTCCCATTGGTCTATGTATTGGATTTCATCTATGAACAAATAGACTTTGCCGTCGGGTTTCAACGATTTCCGGTATTCTATATATAATGTCTGTAAATCATTTGCAGATTGTATTATATTGAATTCCATATATTCTTTGTTGATATAAAGTATATTTTCGGTCGGAATGCCTTGTTGCAGCAGTCTTGAAGCAAGTTGGCGAAGTATGTAACTCTTCCCTGTACGGCGTTGTCCAACCAATACTTTTACCAGTTTATTGCCTGTATATTCAATAATCATATCTGTGTAATCTGTTCTTATATGACCTGTTTCTACAACATTATTATTCCAGAAGTTGTATTTTCTAATTGAATCAAATATTTCAACCATACTTTAATATTTTTCTCAAATGTAAACAATATTCAAATGCACTTGAATATTTT
>CAZCPI010000149.1:0-3855 GCA_964500535.1 uncultured Bacteroidales bacterium | reverse complement strand
TTTTTAAGACTGATAATAACTTATAGTCTTTTTATTTACTTTTATCTCCAAATTATACAGCTATGGCAAACGAGAATGAAATTATTAATGAAAATGTTACGGCACCGGTGGGTTCAAACAATAAAGGTACCGGGAGGATTCATAAAAAGCATAAAGAGAGTCAGGGTGATATTGGTCCTAAAAAGCCATCGGCATTCAGAAAGTTTATTAAGAAGTATCCCAGGGCTTCAATTATAATTGTTGCGATAATTGCTTTGGCTGTGGTTTATTTTGTGAAGGATATTCAGGCTTCCATAGAAACTAAGGCTTTGATTAAGAAGGCCAATGCTGAAATGGTAGAGAGCCAGAAGGCTTCGCTTAAGCTTTTCAGCAAACCTCTGGCGTGGAGCATTCGCACTGAGCTGCTTAGGGGTAGCAATGATCAGGTGGATTTGCTTATAAATGATGTTGTCAGGGAAAAAGGTCTTGAGTTTTTACATCTGCTTGGCAATGACGGCAAAGTCACTTTTACGACTAACAGAAAGCTTATTGGCGGTGAGCTTGATCTCAGTAAAGCTGCAGGTTATCTTGGTGCCGACACTACTTCAGTCTATATGGAAAACGACAGCCTGATTGTTTTGGTTGCTCCCGTAATGGGCTACGACAGCCGCCTGGGTTCACTCGTGATTGGTTATAAACCTACTTTGCCGGAATTAAAAAAGTGATTCAGAGACATTTACGATTTCTCGACTGAGGAGAGGGGAACTTCGACTTTGGCGCAGCCGAATTTTACAATTCTACTTTTTAAGCAATTCTGTAATAGAATTTATAAACTCTCTGGCTGGTTGAATTAGTGGTTTCACATCCTCTTCTGTTAGATTGAATAATTCATCATAATCTCCAGTCTGCCTAAGTTCAAAAAGTTTAGAATAGAGTTTTGAATGTTCTTTACTTACAATGCCATTTGAAACAAAATGTAGCCCAAATAGTCTGATAACTCCGGAATGAGTTTGAGCCGTATGAGACTCATATTATTATGCCCTCTTGCTCTATATTTTTGTAAAAAGGAGTAAAACTACGCTTAAACCAGTCTTTGTTAGTATAGAGTTTGGGGCTAATTTGCTGACCCATACTCCACCCTAATTCTATTAAAGGATAAGTGATTTTATCAAAATCACTCTTATCAATGTTTTCTTTATCTAATAGTATCAAAATATCCCAATCAGACTCTTCTCGGGCATCTCCGCGAGCCTGAGATCCGAAAAGTATAAGTTTTCCGTTAGGGTAAACGGATAGAACTAGTCTTTTGGCTTTTTTTAAGAGTTCCTTTTTAGAAAAGTACATAAAGAATGATTTATAATACAAATTTAATTTTTTTTCTTTATTTCGAGCAGAAATAATAAATGATTATTGAGTAACTTAACTTCTATTCCTAAAATTATTTTTTACAATTTCTCGACTGAGGAGAGGGTTACTTCTACTTTGGCGCAGCCGAATTTGTCTATTCTGATTAGGATTTTGTGCTTGCCGTGAACTTCAATTAATTCACCTATAAGTCCTTGCATTTCCCCCCTTATCACCTTGACCGGTTGTCCGGGTTTAAGGTCTTCGGTGGTAAACTCGACAGGTTTGTTTGAACCGTCAATCATATATTTCAGCCTTGCCAACTGGTCGTCGGGTATTGGAACCGGTTTATACTTCTCTCTTACAAACTGGATGGCTCCGAAAGTATTTAAGACTTTGTCAAAATCAAGACGGGTTATCCTGACAAAAATATAACCGTTAATAACCGGTACAATGACCTTCTTCTCCCTGTCGCTCCATTTGCGGATAACGGTCCGGAGCGGCAGATAATGCTCTATGCCGCTCTCCGTAAATCTGTCACTGACTTTTTTTTCAGCTCTTGGAGCAGTATATACTGCATACCAGTGCAGCTTTGAATCATTAGACATAAAAACAATTTATGGGGCCTGCAGGGGTTTCAGGCTGAAATTTTAATTACTTAACTTGTTAGCGGTGAAGAGTTTCAATATCCCGCCCAAAGAGGCGGGAATGAACCAGCTTAAAATCAATCACCGTTTGCAAATTTAGTGATTAGTTTGACAACTTTCATAGCATCGGCTATCGGCATTGCAGGACTCATCGGCAAACTCAGCTCGTGAGCATGAATATACTCGGTAACAGGTAGTGTGAGATGATGCCACTCCTTGTAACACTCCTGTTTGTGCGGAGGTATCGGATAGTGTATCAATGTTTGCACACCGTTGTCAGCCAGATACTTTTGTAATTCGTCACGTTTATCGGCCAACACCGTATATATATGGTATATATTATCCCTTAGTGTATCACCATCTGTATTGTTGATAATGGATATACCGGGCAGCCCTGTGAGATTTGTGTCGTAATATTCAGCTATGAGCTTGCGTGCCTGGTTTTCTTCGTCCAGCGTGGTGAGTTTTTCAGACAGGAACGCTGCCTGTATCTCGTCCATCCTGCTGTTGAGTCCGCGGTATTTAAACACGTATTTCTTATCAGAACCATAATTTGCCAATGCTCTGACCACTGCTGCCAGCTCATCATTATTGGTGGTCACTGCTCCTGAATCTCCTAATGCGCCAAGATTTTTGCCGGGATAAAAGCTATTGCCTGCTGCATCACCAATGCTTCCTGTCCTGACTATTTCGTGAGGAGTTGTTTTGGGGTCGAAATCCATACCAGTAGTGGAGCCTTGCCATGATATATGCCTGCAACCTGCAGCCTGTGCATTATCTTCTACAAGCTTCAGGTTATGACGTTTGCAGATATCGCCGATTTTCTCTGTATATGCATCGCGACCATACAAGTGGACTATCATTATGGCTTTAGTCTTCGGAGTGATTGCCTGCTCTATCAGATCATCGTCAATCTGATAAGTATCAGGTTTCGGCTCGACAAGTACAGGCACCAGATTATTGTCGGTAATAGCAAGGATTGAAGCGATATATGTATTGGCAGGTACTATGACTTCGTCGCCCGGTTGCATTATGCCCATCTCGATATATGCCCTGAGTATCAGCCTCAATGCGTCAAGTCCGTTGGCTACGGCAATGCAGTGCTTGCATCCTACGTAATCAGCATACAGTTTTTCAAAGTTGGCTACTTCCCTGCCCTGCAGATACCAGCCTGAGTCAATGACTCTTTGAGCAGCTGAGTGCAGCCCGTCAGCGTGAAGATCGCTTATCTTTTTAAGTTCCAGGAATTTCACGGTTTCGTCCTCTGCCGGTTGCGAAGCGCGGTTTTCGCTGAGAAATTTCAAATATTCATCGTGGTCGCGGATGTAATCATCTTCATCGAAGAAATCGTCTGAAAGCACCAGACACAATGCTCCTGATGAAAATGACTGCTCCTGTGTCCAGATACCGGCAGGCACATATAAACCTTCAAATGGTCGGTTGAGAGTTACTGTCTTTTGGGTGGTGCCGTCATCCATAAAGACGTCAAAACTACCACTGGCAGCTATAATAAGCTGATTATTTGACTTGTGCGCATGCGTTCCTCTGGATTCTCCGGCAGGAACATCATATATATAAAACACTCGTTTGATCTCAAAAGGTATTTCCTTACATTGTTCGATAAACGAAAGGTTTCCCCTCGGATCGGTAATTCTGGGCAAATTAATTATTCTTGCTTCCATAAATATTATTTATGTTTCAATTTTTGTATGAACACACCATTTTTATCGGTGCCTGACATCCATTGGCAAAAATACAATTTAAAAAATAACTTTAATAATCGTAATTTAATAGTTTAACCATATATTTGGCTAATATTTGTGAATAATTATTATTTTTACGAAATTAAATCTGAACTTTGTTACTAAAGTATAATATCTAAAAA
>CAZCPI010000148.1:1210-6464 GCA_964500535.1 uncultured Bacteroidales bacterium | reverse complement strand
TTACCCATTTATTTCTTTCTTGTACTACTGTTGTATGAAAAATGTATCAAAGATCGCTTTATGTTGCTTTTAAAAAAAGCCCCCTTTCTTCATTTAAAACCGAGGCTTCAACAGTCCCGGCAATTTTTTAAGGCGAAAGGGTTACAAAGATAAATAATGTTTTCTGCATCAGCAATAGATTTGTTTCATTTTTTGAAAAAAACTATCGAATCAATCATCATTATTTCGTTTAGTGCTTTGCTCTCAAAGCGGGTGCAAAAGTACAGGGTTTTTCAATACAATCCAAATATTTTAGTGAGAAAATTATGTTGAAAAACATATTTTTTTGAATGAGTTTTGATTTACAAGCATTTGAGTCAATAAAAAAAATATCACTTTTTGCCTATTACAGGTATTTCAGGCACTAAAATTCAGAAAAAGCTGTTCGAAAATATGATCCTTTAAACACAAAAAGATTCAGGTCAATGCTCCGAAAAGATTAAAACTATAGATTATTGATCTTTTTTTGTATTCTGTCATACCCCTTACTTTGTAGTTTTGGGCTCCGGAAAAGACTCAAAGAAATGGAATATTGACGTTTTTGTGTTCTGTGAGACCCCTGAATTTGCAGTTACAGGTCATTGAAAAGATTAAAACTATAGATTATTGATGTTTTTGAGTTCTGTGAAACCCCTGATCTTGTAGTTTTGGTTCAAGGAAAAGATTGAATCTCCCCGCTGCGGGCTACGAATAATCGAAGATTTTGCATAAGAATAAATCATTTTGCGAAAATCCGCCGTGAATCAACCGGGTTAGCAAGCGCCTGGATTCAATATTTTATGCATTAAAATATTGTTTAAGCAGAGACGGGAGTTCAGACATTGAGGAAATTTCAAAGAAATGGCTGTCCGGTTTTCCCGAGAGTTCATGTTGCCATACATCGTCACAAGGAATATAAACAGCCATACCACCCGTTTCAAGAACCGGGCTGATATCAGACTTAAAAGAATTACCGACCATAAGAAACTCATCAGGCCGTATATTTAATGTTTTGAGCAGGCGAAGATAATTAGCTTCGTGCTTTTCACTTAAAATCTCGATGTGGTCAAAAAACGGCAAAAGACCCGACTTAGCAAGTTTCCGCTCCTGATCAAGCAGATCACCTTTAGTTACAACAATCAATTTATAGTCAGCAGATAAACCGGGCAGGACTTCAGAAACTCCGCTATGTAAAGTAACCGGTTTCGCGAGAATATCCCTGCCGGCTTCAAGAATTTTATTAATTATGTCTGCACTGACACAGTTGTCGCTGACCTTTACCGCGGTTTCAATCAATGAAAGAGTAAAAGACATAGCACCATAACCATACCAATCAAGATTTTTCGTTTCTGTTTTGTAGAGCTCATGCAGCAAAGACTCTGCATCAATGTAATCAGACATCAGTGAGCAAAAACAGCTTTCAGCTTCCTTGAAAAAAGAACCGTTAACCCACAGAGTATCATCAGCATCAAAACCAATCACCTTAATCGTTCCCATCATTTACAAGCGCATTAAATAATCAGAGTATCGCAAATAACAATCTCTTGCCATATATAGTGCAAAGATATAAGCAAAACGAAAGCTGAAAAATAAAACTTTGCTTTATACATATATATAAGGTGAAATGACGAATGCAAAGATATACCAAATGGACAAATACAGTTGAATGCTTTATGGAAATACGAGATAATAGCTTATTTTTGTATAGCAGGTCTGGATTGCCTGCATTAATAAACAAACGCAGTGAAAACCCCTGAATATATAATGGAAAAATCTTTTTCGTACACTTAAACCGGGGTTTTTAATTGCATTAAGATTGGAAATAAATTGACATTAATATTAAAATGAATAAGATACCCGTATTTTTCCCGGCTTCAACTGTAAATGAAAATGAAATAAGAATGGTTTCAAATCTGGAGTTGAAACCGGTCCAGGATTTATCATCATTCAACAGCCTGAACAAAATCATCAAATCAGTCAGCACTGAATACTTCATAATTTGCAAAAACCCTTTAGTACCGGATTTTGACAGCTACTCAATAAGCAGGATGGTGCAGGTGGCTGAAGATTCAGGTGCAGGAATGTTATATTCAGACTTCCATGAGCTGAAAGACGGGAAGGTTAACCCTCATCCGCTTAATGATTATCAGACCGGAAGCATCAGAGATGATTTTGACTTCGGTCCGGTTTTGTTCTTCAGGACCAAAGCTGCAAATATTGCTGTGGATGAGATGCCTGCAGATGTGAAATTTGCTGCATTATATGACCTGAGGTTGGCGGTTTCAAGAAAAAACCCGGTAGTGCACGTTGAAGAATACCTGTATACATCTGAGGATTCAGATAAATTATCCTCTGAACAGAAGCAATTTGCTTATGTTGACCCTAAAAACAGGTCGGTGCAAATTGAGATGGAGGAAGTCTGTACAAATCATCTTAAGAAAATCAACGCCTGGTTTCCGCCTGTCTTTGAAGAAACCGATCCGGAAAGCGGTGATTTTGAAGTGACTGCTTCAGTCATTATACCTGTCAGAAACAGAGCTAAAACGATATCTGATGCGATTGAATCAGTATTAAATCAAAAAACGAGCTTCAGTTTTAACTGCATCATTATTGATAATCACTCAACTGACGGCACAAGTGACATTATTAAAAACAAAGCCGCTGAAGATAAAAGGATTGTCCACATAATACCTGAAAGGAATGATCTGGGTATAGGCGGATGCTGGAATCTGGGAATCCACGACGAACGCTGCGGCAGATTTGCCATTCAGCTTGACAGCGATGATGTTTACAGCGGAGACGACACGATCGAAAAGATAGTCGCTGGCTTTTACGAACAAAAATGCGCTATGCTTGTAGGAAGTTACAGGATGTGCAATTTTGATCTTGAAACCATTCCTCCCGGCATCATTGACCATAAAGAGTGGACGCTTGAAAACGGCAGGAACAATGCACTCAGAATAAACGGACTTGGTGCTCCGAGAGCATTTCTAACCCGGATTTTGCGTACTATCAACATTCCTAATGTAAGTTACGGCGAGGACTATGCCCTTGGATTGCAGTTTTCGAGAAGATGGAAAATTGGAAGAATCTTTGATGTACTGTATCTCTGCAGAAGATGGGAGGACAATTCTGATGCATCAATTGATATTGTGAAGCTGAACAAATACAATCATTATAAGGACAAACTCAGAAGTTACGAGATTTCAGCCAGACAAAACATTAATACACAAATAATATGAACAACTTCAGTTATTTCAATCCCGTAAAGATTATATTCGGTAAAAACACTATAAGTCAAATTGCCGGAGAGATACCAGCTGATGCCAGAATATTACTCGTTTACGGAGGTGGCAGCATAAAAAGGAATGGCATCTACGATCAGATAATTTCTGCACTCAAGGACAGGAAGCTAATCGAATTTTCAGGCATCGGAGCCAATCCTGAATATGAAACCTGCATGAAAGCAATCGAGATTGTAAAAAAAGAAAAAATAGATTTTCTGCTTGCTGCAGGCGGAGGTTCGGTAATTGACGCAACTAAGTTTATTGCCCTTGGCACTTTTTCCGAGGGAGACCCCTGGGATATTATTGACAAAGCCATTTATCCTGCACAATCCTTACCACTTGGCACAATTCTTTCATTACCGGCAACAGGTACTGAAATGAATGACAGATCTGTTATCACCAAGGCTGAAACAAAAGACAAGCGTTCTTTCAGGACTCCGCTTGTTTTCCCGAAATTTTCAATACTTGATCCTGAAACCACATATTCATTGCCGGCAATTCAGGTTGCTAACGGAGTTATAGACACATTTATACATACAACAGAACAGTATCTCACCTACCCTGCTTCAGCGATGATACAGGATTTCTTTGCTGAAAGCATCCTGAAAGTTCTGGTCAAAAACGGCGAGAAAGCACTTAAGTCGCCCGAAAACTACGAAATAAGGTCTAACCTGATGTGGGCATCTTCATGGGCGCTCAACGGATGGATCGGTCAGGGAGTGCCTGAGGATTGGGCTACTCATCAGATTGGTCATGAAATCACAGCATTATATGGAATGGATCATGCTCAGACTTTGGCAATAGTGCTTCCCGGTTTACTTGAAGAACTTATTGAGTTCAAGACAGAGAAGCTGATCCAGATGGGAGAACATGTTTTTGGCATTGCTGAAGGCAGCAGAGCTGAAAGAGCTCAATCCACTATCCAGGCATTAGATTCATTCTTCAAAAGAATGGGTTCACCAACAAGATTATCTCAACATGGATTAGGTAGAGAAGACGTCACAAAAATCGTGGAAAGATATAAGGAAAGAGGCTGGGTACTGGGTGAAAACCAGAATATAACAAGTGAAGTTGTCGAAAGAATACTTTTAAGACGACTTTGATAAATAAGATTTAATGGAGAGTCACGATATCTTTTTTAAAAGCCAGCTTGATGTATGGCAACTGGCAAAAGAAAACTATAAAGCACTGGGGAATATTAAAAACAAAGATTTCAGTTTTGACGGAATTCTGATCAGAGCTCAATGCAACCCTTCGAGGATTACCTCCTCAACGGCCAAGGTTTCACCTGCCTCAATAAAAGAGAGGCCGTGTTTCCTTTGCCGGAAGAACCGTCCTGAAGAGCAGGAAGAAATCAAGCTCAATCTCAAAGGTGAAGAATATTCGCTGCTGGTGAATCCTTTCCCGGTATTTCCCAAACATTTTACAATAGCCGCAGGTCATAAACCTCAGCAGATAAGAGGCAATTTTGACAAGTTGTTAAGTCTGACATCTGTACTGGATGATTCCGTTGTCTTTTACAATGGCCCAAAATGCGGGGCTTCAGCTCCTGATCATATGCATTTCCAGGCAGGTAATAAAGGTATTTTACCCGTCGAAACCGGGGTTAATGAAATTAAAGCAAGATTTGCAAGGGCTGTTTTTGAGTCAGAAAACAACAAATTATACATTCTAAACAACTTTCTAAGAGGAGGTTGGATCATAGAAGGAAATGACGAGGCGTTTGTAAATGAGGCTTTTGAAGGCATTTATAATGGGATGATGCATGGAGAAACCACCGCTTACGAGCCAATGATGAACATCTTGTGCTGGTTTGAGAAAGGCTTTTGGACTTGCATGGTGTTCCCGAGAAAAGCACATCGTCCTGATTGTTACAATCTTGATGAACCGGAAAAGATGCTGATTAGCCCTGCTTCTGTTGAAATGGGTGGACTTTTGATTGCTGCCAG
>CAZCPI010000148.1:0-1110 GCA_964500535.1 uncultured Bacteroidales bacterium | reverse complement strand
AAATGAAAAAATAAATCCATTAACTCATGACATCCCTGGCAAAACATCACCCTTTATCGAGAATGAGCACGAAAGGATTAAGTGGTATGACAGGGAGGATCATATGAACTTTGATGTTTGTGCCGATGATCATTGCCAGAGATATCAGGGAATAACAAAAGCGAGTATGCCTCAGGTAAGGGAAGCCATCAAAGCGACCCGAGGGCAGGTATTGTTTTCGGATGGAGAAATTTGTGATGCAAGGTTTTCGAAATGCTGTGGCGGTGTGCTGGAGGAATTCCAGAATTGCTGGGAAGACACTCCAAAACCTTATCTCAAAGGTCTGGCTGATAAAATCACGACTATCCATGCTGAAGCCGGTAATGTTAAGTCGGGAAATGATGAAACCAAAGCGGCAGTTGCCGGAGATATCGCTGCTGGTGATCCCTACGCTACAGCTGAAGCTAAACAAAATTCAGTAGACGAAAGATACATTACAACCGAAGCTCTGCCTGATTTAAGCATTGAAGAAAACGCAAGGGTATTTATACTAAGTTCGCCTGAAGCATTCTGCAATACTAAGGATAAAAATATTCTGTCACAGGTACTTAATAACTACGATCAGGAAACCACCAACTTCTATCGTTGGGAAGTCAAATACTCTGTAAGTGAGATCAGCACGCTTGTCAGGAAGAAGTCAGGCATAGATTTCGGTGATATCGTGGATTTGATTCCGGTTGAAAGAGGGGTTTCTGGCAGACTGGTCAGACTCAGGATAGTGGGCACAAAGAAGTCCATGATTATCGGCAAAGAACTTGAAATCAGAAAGACTCTATCTGAAACACATCTTTACAGCTCGGCGTTCATCCCTGAAAAAACTTCTGAAGGTTTCGTCCTGCACGGAGCCGGATGGGGTCACGGAGTAGGTTTGTGTCAGATTGGAGCAGCTGTGATGGGTGAAAAAGGTTACAAATTTGATGAGATTTTAGCCCATTACTATCCTGATTCTGAGATCAGATCGCTTTATGAATAAGTAAAACTTTTTAAATTAAACACAGGGATTCGATCAAGAGCTCTATAATGCCCGCCTAATTTAAGACAGCTGTTTAAGGTGTAAAACAAACGATTAAA
>CAZCPI010000147.1:1955-6494 GCA_964500535.1 uncultured Bacteroidales bacterium | reverse complement strand
GCTTTCTAATCCTTCATATAAATACAGGGTGCTTAATCATTGGGATAATCTGGACGGCTCTATAGAAAGAGGCTATGCCGGTAATTCTATTTTCTGGAGAGGACTGGATGATTTGAAGGTTACAAATGAGGATTTAGAGTTGTGGAAAGAGTATGCCAGAGCTAATGCTTCAATTGGTATTAATGCAAGCGTATTAAACAATGTAAATGCTTCTCCTCAAATGTTGAGCAAAGAAGTTCTTTTAAGAGTTACTGAAATTGCGAATGTTCTGAGACCTTATAAAATTAAAGTTTATCTGAGCATAAATTTTGCTTCTCCTTCCAGACTCGGAAATCTTAAAACATCTGATCCTTTGGACAATGAAGTAAGGCTATGGTGGAAGAATAAAGTAAAAGAAATTTACAAACTGGTCCCTGATTTCGGCGGTTTTCTTGTAAAGGCAAATAGTGAAGGTCAGTCCGGCCCGCAGGATTACGGAAGAACTCATGTGGATGGTGCCAATATGATAGCTGAGGCGTTGAAACCATTTGGTGGCAATGTTATGTGGAGGGCTTTTGTGTATCAGCCAAATGAAAAAGACAGAGCTAAACAGGCGTATAGTGAGTTTATGCCTTTTGACGGGCAGTTTATGGATAATGTAATAATTCAGATAAAGAACGGACCTGTTGATTTTCAGCCACGTGAACCATTCAGTCCACTCCTCGGGGCTATGAAAAAAACTCCGACAATGCTCGAATTTCAGATTACTCAGGAATATCTGGGGCATTCTCATCAACTGGCTTACCTCTCAACAATGTGGGAAGAATGCTTAAATAGTGATACTTATCAGCAAGGTGCAGGCAGTACTGTGGCATCATGTACCGATGGAAGTTTGTACAAACATCAATTAACTGCTATTTCCGGAGTCGCGAATACAGGACTTGACAGAAACTGGTGTGGTCATATTTTTGCTCAGTCCAACTGGTATGCTTTCGGAAGACTGGCATGGGATAACAAACTGAAGAGTGATAAGATTGCTGATGAATGGTTAAGACTGACATTCCGACCATCTCAGTCTGCTTTGTATGGTTCCTTTAATGAAGAAGCCTGGAATAAAAACTTCATTGATCCTGTGAAGAAAATGATGATGGAAAGCAGAGAGTCCGTCGTTAAATATATGATGCCTCTGGGATTGCACCATCTTTTTGCAGGTAATCATCATTACGGGCCCGGCCCATGGTATGCTCCAAAGGGCTTAAGAGCTGACTGGACTCCTGTATATTATCATAAAGCTGATTCTGCAGGAATTGGATTTGATCGTTCTGTTACCGGTACAAATGCTGTTGCTCAGTATCATGAACCTCTTAATATGATATATAATGATATTAAAACTTGCCCTGAGTCATTATTGCTTTGGTTTCATCATGTGCCATGGACATATAAAATGAAGAGTGGTGATAATTTATGGAATGAATTATGCCATAAATATGATGATGGTGTAAGAGAAGTAAAGGATTATCAGAAAGTTTGGGAAAAGGTGAAACCTTATGTCGATGAGGAAAGATTTATAGCTGTTCAAAATAAACTGAAACGTCAGGTTCGGGATGCTGTGGTATGGAAAGACGGATGTCTGCTTTATTTCCAGCAGTTCAGCAATATGGAGATGCCTGCTGATATTGAACTTCCTGTTTATACTCTGGATTACCTAATGAAGGTTGATCCAATAAATGTAAATGAAGATAAAGCTGAAAATATATTCCAGCGAAGAAGGCAATAAGACAGCATGAAAAGCTTAATGTTACATTTTTTGCATCAATAGTATCCATTTTTACATTTTTAATATCTAATATTTTCATCGGTTGAATTTGCAATTTATAGTTTTGTAAAAAATAAATTCAGCTTATAATACTCTTGATTTATCTGCGGTCAATATGGTTGGCGAAGTTAATTATGGGATTGGAAGCGGCCTTAATGAATAAATATTTACATACTAATGAAAAATACCGTTAATTCGCAAAAAGTTCCCCTACTGGAGAAGATTGGATACAGCATGGGTGATGGAGCAGCCAACCTGGCTTTCCAGATGATGATGATGTTCCAGATGTTTTTTTACACAGATGTATTCGGCATTAAAGCTACTGCTGCAGGAACTATTCTTCTTGTAGCGCGTCTTGTTGATGCTTTTGTTGACCCTGTAGTAGGGGTTTTAGCAGACAGAACACAAACTAAATGGGGTAAATACCGTCCGTGGGTTCTTTGGACAGCCATTCCTTTTGCAGTATTTTTTGTTCTTGCATTTACCACACCTGACTGGGGCGAAAGGGCAAAAATCATTTATGCCGGTATTACTTATACCTTACTTATGTCAGTTTACTCTTTTAACAATACTCCGTATTCATCTCTTGGTGGTGTAATGAGTAGTGATATTAAAGAGCGTACAAGTATATCTTCTGTCAGATTTGTTACTGCTACTATTGCAACTTTTGTTGTTCAGGGTCTGACATTGCCTTTGGTTTCAAAATTCGGGAATGGTGAAGCCAATGACCCTAAAGGGTGGTTTTATACGATTTTATTGTTCGCTGTCGTTGCTGTGGGCCTTATGGTAATTACTTTCTTCTCTTCAAAAGAAAGAATTGCTCCTCCTAAAGATCAGAAAAATGATTTTAAGAAAGATTTTAAAGACCTGATTGGTTGTACTCCGTGGAAAGCGATGTTTATTCTTACACTTTTCCTTTTTGTGACTTTATCGCTTTTTGGAAGTGCCATGAGTTACTACTTCAACTACTTTGTTGATAAAACTGCATTACATAAGTTTATTACACAGTTTGGTCTTGTTACAGTTGGCGAGATGACCGGTTGGCAAAAAATCCTGAATCTTTTTGGCCTGATTTCCAAACCTGATTTAAGTAATGTTTTTGCCGTAGGTTTCAGTTTTTTCAATATGATAGGTCAGGTTATAACATTAGCAGGTGTTCTGCTTTTATCGCAACCGTTATCACAGAAATTTGGCAAGAAGTTAGTTTTCCTGATTTGTCTTGGTATGACTGCAGTATTTACTGCAATGTTTTTCTTTGTGAAACCCGATGATATTGGTGCCATTTTTATTATCAATATCCTGAAAAATGCAGCTTATGCACCAACTATACCATTGCTTTGGGCTATGATGGGCGACGTGGCAGATTTTTCTGAGTGGAAAAATCACAGAAGAGCAACCGGTTTCTGTTTTGCAGGAATTGTATTCGCGCTTAAGGCAGGCCTTGGTGTAGGTGGTGCTTTATGCGGTATTATTGTTCAATCATTTGGATTTATATCCAATACTGTCCAGTCTGATTCTTCCATTTTGGGTATCAGATTAACATCAAGTATTTTCCCTGCTATAACATTTGCCATTGCAACCATATGTCTCTTCTTCTATCCGATAACTAAGAAGCTGAATATTACGATGCAGTCTGAGCTTGATGAAAGACGTGGAAGGTCATAAGTATTAATTTTACAGCCATACTTTGTTAATGCTTAAAGTATGCTGTGTTTTAAGGGTGAAAATATAAATAAACTAAATTATATGAATTTAAAATCTTTAATCTTATCAGCGCTCGTATTATCAGTGTCTGTAAACCAGGTTTCAGCAGCTGAAACATTGAAATCTGCTACAAAAGGTAAATTTTTAATGGGTGTAGCCATTAATATGAATCAGGTAAACGGAAATAATCCTGTTCAATCCGAAATTATCAAGGAACAGTTTCAGGCAATTGTTGCAGAAAACTGTATGAAACCACAACCAATGCAGCCTGTTGAAGGTCAGTTTAAATATGATGATGCAGATAAATTCGTGGCTTTTGGTGAAAAAAACAAACAGGTGGTTACAGGACATTGTCTTATGTGGCATTCCCAGATACCAAGATGGTTTTTTGTCGATAGCGAAGGCAAAAATGTCAGTCCTGAAGTATTAAAAGAAAGAATGCGCACTCATATTCTTACTGTAGTTGGTCGTTATAAAGGAAGGGTAAAAGGATATGATGTTGTCAATGAGGCTTTTGAAGATAATGGTTCATACAGAAATAGTAAATTCTATCAGATTTTAGGAAAAGATTTTATTAAATATGCTTTTCAGTTTGCTCATGAAGCTGACCCTAATGCTGAGCTGTATTATAATGATTACAACATGTATATGGCAAAAAAATGTGATGCAGTAGTTGAGATGGTTAAAGAACTGAAAGCTGCCGGATGCAGAGTTGATGCTGTAGGTATGCAGGGACACATGGGTATGGAAGAGCCAACTGTAAATGATTTTGAAGCCAGCATACTCAAAATTAAAAGTGCCGGTGTTAAGGTAATGGTTACAGAATGGGATATCTCAATTTTACCTAATCCTTTTAATCATCAGGGAGCAAATATTTCTGATATGTTCAAATATTCAAAAGAGCTTGATCCTTACAGGGATTCTATACCTGCGGATGTTCAGTTGAAGTGGAACAAAAGAGTTCTTGATATGTTTGAACTATTCCTGAAACATAAGGATGTAATGGACAGAGTTACAATCTGGGGATTAAATGACGGTGA
>CAZCPI010000147.1:0-1855 GCA_964500535.1 uncultured Bacteroidales bacterium | reverse complement strand
CCTCAACCTGATCCAATCAGAGGTAGTTATAGCATAGATCCGGCTGTATTCAAAGATACAGATGGAAGTTTTTATATGTATTTTGGCGGCTTATGGGGTGGTCAATTGCAGCGTTACAGGGATAATAAAGCTTTGGAAAATGCTTATCTGCCGGAAAATGATGAGCTTGCATTGCCTTCGAGAGTAGTTAAGCTGAGTGATGATATGCTTGGTTTCGCCGAAGAACCACGTCCTGTGATTATAATCGATGAAAACGGGCAGCCTTTAAAGTCTTCTCAAAATGACATCCGTTTTTTTGAGGCTTCATGGATGCATTTTTACAATGGTAAATATTATTTTTCATATTCAACCGGAGATACCCACAATATTTGTTATGCTATTGGTGATAATCCTTATGGACCATTTACTTATAAAGGAGTTATTCTGCCTCCTGTTGTAGGTTGGACGACACATCATTCCATAGTTGAATTTAAAGGCAAATGGTATTTATTCCATCATGACAGTGTTCCTTCAGGAGGAAGGACATGGTTAAGAAGTCTGAAGGTCGTGGAAATTGAATATGATGAAAACGGACTTATAAAAAAGGTTATATAATAAGATAGAATGTATTAGGTTTTCCGGCATGTATTTTTAAGGTTATTGACATGTCAGGTAGATTCATGTATGATTGTGGAGTGTGCGTTTCGTACTCTCCACAATTTTTTTACATGATTGCAGGAAATAATTTATAATCAGGTTTTGTATCTGTAATATTAAAGTAGTTATCTAAATTTATAGAAACTCTATCATAATTAAAAGTATTATCTCAATTAGGTTGCTATATTTGTTTGTCTGATTTAATCAGATTGAAAAACGCATGAACTTTTGTATTGATTTCTTTATCAATACAAAAAAAATAGTAACCTTATATGTCTGCACAAAGAAAGCATACTTTATTTCTTATACTGATATCAGTATTTTTTTCTGTGACATATTCTCATGCTGAAAAATTTTACAGTATAAATTCTCTGTTTGGTATTTCGATCAGAGAAGTAAATTCTGTATGCACTGATGAAAATGGTTTCATCTGGGCTTCTTCCAAAAACGGAATTTTAAGATTGATAAATGACGATTGTAAAGTTTATCAGTTGCCTTTTGAATCTCCGAATGTAATGACGGCGAAGTTTGTAAAATCTACAGGTAAACTTATAGTCTTCACTAATAATGGTCAGATATTCAATTATAATGAGGTTTCTGATGACTTTCATTTGTCGGTAAATATAAGTAGAAAACTGAATAATAAATATTTATATATATATGATATTCAGATTGACAATACCGGCACTCTTTGGATTGCTTCAAATTTTGGTTTGTACACTTTTAAGTCTGGTAAACTGGCATATAAAAACAGAGCTCTCACGAAGAAATTTCTAATTACCCGGTATAACAAAAACAAAATGTTTTTTGTAAATGAAGATGGTATATGGCTTTTAGATACCAAATCATCAGAGTTAAAAATTTTACTTAAAAATAAAACAATCAATCCTATGATTGTTTATACACTATATTATGATAAAAACAGGAAGGAATTATGGATAGGTACACTATCTAACGGTTTTTATTTATATTCTCCTGTTAATAATAAGCTTACCGGATTCCCATATGTCAATATTCCAAAACAACCGGTAAGATCTATTATTCCCGCTTCTGACAGCGTTTTGCTGATAGGAATTGATGGACAGGGTATATGGAAATTTGATAGAAACAAAGGCAAAGTGCTTGATAATTTTAAAGAAAATGAAAATGATTCGTATTCACTTAACGGTAACGGTGTATATGATCTTTTAATAGATATTAATCAAAGAGTCTGGATTGG
>CAZCPI010000146.1:0-6543 GCA_964500535.1 uncultured Bacteroidales bacterium | reverse complement strand
TTTTTCTATTTAGTTTTATTAACTATCTTCTATTGGCTATATAATTGTAAAACAACAATATAGCATAAGTGTATAACTGCCTTTTTATCTAAATTTTACTTAAAATTTGAAAAGGAATGTTTATTTTCAAATATTATAAAATGTCTCATTCAATACTTTTACAAAAATAATTGAAACCTTAAATCGATTGTGGCCTGTATAATGACTAAAAAAATACAAGTAATCAATTTTCAACACTTCTGTGTAAAATCTTTAATTGAACAATACTGTCAATCTCAATTAGTATTTACTTAATTCATAAAAACGATTATGAAAACTTAAAAACTCTATCCTTTGAAAAACCATGTAAAATTTTAAAAATCTAAAAATTAAAAATGAAATCTGATCATGAAAATCAAAAAATCAAGTAGGCTGATAAGCCTTATTTTATTATTCTCATTATTTTCATTCGGCGCTTTTGCTCAAACGATTTCTGTTAACGGAGTTGTTACTGATGCTTCCGGTGAAAAATTGATTGGCGTAAGTGTGGCTCAGGTGGGTACAACAAATGGTACCTTAACTGACAATAGTGGAAAGTTTAGCATTAAAGTTCCTTCAAATGCTAAACTGAGTTTTACTTATATCGGCTACTTAAGTCAGGTAGTTGATGTACAAGGTAAAACATTGGTTAATGTTACACTTAAAGAAAATGAAAAAGCTTTGGAGGAAGTTGTTGTAGTAGGTTACGGTGTGCAACGTAAAGAAGCAGTAACCGGCTCTGTTGCTTCTGTAAGAGGTGACATTATGCGTGAAATACCTGCTCAAAATATCTCACAATCTTTGCAGGGCCGTGTAGCTGGTGTTGAAATGTCTCAAGTATCAACAAAACCAGGTGCTGAAATGCAGATCCGTATTCGTGGTGCACGTTCACTAACGGCCAGTAATGATCCGTTAATAGTTTTGGACGGTATTCCATTTTCAGGAAATATAAGTGATATCAATCCTAATGAAATTAAAAGCATTGATATATTAAAAGATGCTTCTGCAACAGCTATCTACGGATCCCGTGGTGCAAATGGTGTACTTTTAGTAACAACTAACAGAGGGCAATTAGGCCAGAAACCCAGGGTTTCATACAATGGCTATTATGGTATAGCTCAGGTGTCTTCTAAAGTTGACATGATGACCGGAGATGAGTTTGCTGCGATGAGAGCTTTTGCTAATATGTCTGCTTACAAAACAAACACTGCTGATGAAATTGAAGGTACTAATACAGACTGGCAGGATTTGTATTTTAAAGACGGTTCCATGCAGAGTCATGATGTAGGTGTCTCTGGTGGTACAACAGGCGGAGCTTACAATTTTGGTATTGGTTATTACAAAAATGATGGTGTAGTACCTTTGGAAAACTACAACCGTTTGTCAATGCGTGCCAGCCTTGATCAGGAAATAGGGAAATACTTACGTTTTGGTTTTACATCCAATAGCAACTATAATGTTACAGAAGGAGCAAGTACAGGAGGAATGTATCAGGTATTGCAAAACTCCCCGCTAATCAATCCTTACAATGCTGACGGAACCTGGAAAAGAACTGTAGATATGCCTGCTGATAAAGGTGTATGGGTTTATACAAGAGACGTAGTTGAATCTAAAAGAGAACAAATGCTGACTCAGACAAGAGGTTTCGGTACATACAATAATCTCTATGGTGAAGTAAAAATCCCCGGAGTTGAAGGTCTTAAATATCGCATTAATGTTGGTTTGAACTTACGTATGTCTACCAGAGGGTCTTATACAGGACAGGGAATTAACGCCACTTCAGAAACCAATCCTTCCGGAGCATCTGTTAGTAATTCATTGAATACAAACTGGGCTGTTGAAAACCTGCTTACCTATGATCGTACTTTTGCTGAAAAACATCAGATCAATGCTGTTGCAATGTATTCTGCTGAAGAAACCATGTACAATCGTTCAGGTATGTCTGCAAAAGGTGTTGCTTCAAATTTCATGTGGTATAACCTTGGTATGACTGACGGTGAAAGAACAATTCTCCCTCAGGATCAAGGATATGAAAAAAGTGGATTGATTTCGTACATGGGACGCGTAATGTATTCTTATGATAGTCGCTATATGATTTCGGCAACTATGCGTTCTGATGCTTCTTCAAGATTAGCTCCCGGACATCAATGGCATACTTATCCTGCTGTTTCAATAGGCTGGAATGTCAAGAAAGAAAGTTTTATGGAAAATGTTGACTGGTTGGATAACCTGAAATTGAGAGTTGGCTATGGTGAAACTTCAAATCAGGCTGTCGCTCCTTATGCTACTTTAGGTGCTCTAAGTACACGTCCGTATAACTTTGGTGATGCAAGTTCAAATTTTGTTACCGGTACATATGTAAGTACACTGCCAAATCCTGAATTAGGATGGGAATTCTCAAAAACATATAACTATGGTGTGGATTTCAACTTACTGGGAAATCGTCTTTCAGGTACATTTGAATACTATATAACAAACACAGAGGATCTTCTGTTGAGCGTAAATCTTCCTCAAACTTCCGGAGTTGGCAGCTATATGGCTAACGTAGGCGCAACCCAGAATAAAGGTTTTGAATTTTCTCTTAATGGAGTTATTTTAGACAATCTTAATGGTTGGAACTGGACAGCAGGAATTAATGTATACTCTAACAAAAACGAAATTGTATCTCTTGCTTCAGGAAATGACAGAGACGAGGGTAATGCATGGTTTGTTGGTCACCCGATAAATGTAATTTATGCTGCTAAGTATGCCGGATTATGGCAGGAAGGTGATCCTTATTTTAACATTCTTGAACCCGGAGGTAATATTGGTATGATCAAGGTTGAATACCTTGGCGATTATTACAAAGAAGGTGATGTTATTCCTGCCGGCAGAGCAGTAGGAGATCCTGTAAGAGCAATGGATGGTGGTGGTAAAGACCGTCAGATTATGCATGTTGATCCTGATTTCCAGGGTGGTTTCAATACTACATTAGGATATAAAGGACTTGATTTAACCATGATAGGTACTTTCAAAAGCGGAGGAATCCTTGTAAGTTCACTTTATGCAGCTGATGGTTATTTGAATATGTTGACAGGACGTAGAAATAATGTTGATGTTGATTACTGGACACCGGAAAATACGGGCGCAAAATATCCTAAACCAGGTGGTATTTTGAGTGGTGATAATCCTAAATATGGTAACACTTTAGCTCTTTTCGATGCTTCATATGTAAAAATACGTGCTATCACTCTTGGTTATAACTTCAATATGAAAGCAATAAAAGACCTTGGAGTACAAAGTTTGAGACTGTATGCTACAGCTCAGAATCCATTCGTATTGTTTGCTCCTTATACAAAGGAAACAGGTATGGATCCTGAAACAAACTCATATGGTGGTGAAAACTCAGCAGTAGCTGGTTTGGTTAACAGGCGTATTCTTACCATTGGTGCTAATTCACCGTCTACAAGAAATTATCTGGTTGGTGTTAACATCACATTTTAATAATCAATAAATAAAGATGATAATGAAAAAGTTAAATATAAAAGTTTTGATGGGGGCAATGATGATGTTGTTCCTGTCGGCCTGCAGCGATATCCTTGAAGAACAACCGCGTGCTTCTTATGAACCCGGCTTTTTTACTACCAAGGAGGGAGTTCAGAGCGGATTAACTTCTATGTATGCTCATTTGCGTAATATTTACGGTCAGGGTTATTATTATAACATTACACTTACTGGTACTGATGAATATACCTGGGCCAATAGTGCTGATGGAAACTTTAAAGATGCCGACATGACAAGTGGTGGTACTATGACACCGTCAACATCACGTGCCGATGTGCTTTGGAATGCAGCTTTCCCGAATATTAATACTGCAAGTGGAGTTATCGAAAATGCCGAAGCTGTAGGTTTAGCTCCGTCATTGATTGCTGAAGCTCGTTTCTTCCGCGCTTTTGACTATTTTCAGCTGGTACAAACTTTTGGTGGAGTACCCCTTGATTTAGGAGGTGGCGTTCTTAAATTTAATAAATCAACGGTTAGAACTTCAGTACGTAATACAGTTCCGGAAGTTTACACAATTGGAATATTTCCTGATTTAAAGCAAGCTATTACAGATCTTCCTGAAACTCCACGTATAGTTGGTGCTGCTACAAAAACTCTTGCACGTTTGTTTCTTGCAAAAGCATATCTTACTTATGGCTGGTGGTTAGAAAATCCTAACAATATTCCAACATATCCTCAGGCTGCCCGCACTGATCCCGATGGTCATAATGCTGCATGGTATTTCCAGGAAGCATATAATGTAGCTACTGAAGCTATTACCAGTCCGGGTTATGCAGGCTTGCAATCAACTTATTATAAAGTTCACTTAGCACAAAATGATCGTAATAACGAAATTTTATTACTTGCCGATCATACAAATGCAAGCGAACAATATAATGGTGGAGTAAGTTTCGGCTATGGTAGCGGTGCTGCACCTGACAACTTTGCCTGTTGGATGGTTACACCTCAGATGGAGAATTTGAGAAGTGCTAAAAAGGCCGATGGAACTGATCTTATTAGTTCTGTACAGCGCGAGGCAGCACAATGGGGTGGTCGTCCATGGACTCGTATGGCTCCTCCTCAGGGAGTATTTACAAAAACATTTGCCGATAAAACCAACGACTCACGTTTTGACGGAACTTTCACAAGTGTTTACCGTGGTAACTGGACAAAAAATGCGAGCATGTCATCCATAACTACATTGTATAATGGAAACCTTTTGCCTGTTGGCCCTGGTGATGCTATCCTTTCATTTTTACCTGACGAATCACTGACTAGTGCGATTGACTGGGCGGCAAGTAAAAGTAATATTGGTGCCGGAGTTATTGCCGGAAGAGCTGATTATGTAATTCCTCCATCCGGTATTAACCGTCAGTATTTCCCGGGACTCTGGAAAATCGGAACATATCGTACAGACAATGGTACAGGATTAGGAACTCCAAATGGAAGTACATGTCGTCCGTATGTTATTGCAAAATTCTCTGAACTTTTCCTTGTTGCAGCTGAAGCAGCTGTAAAAGGAGCTACTACAAAAGCCGTTACAGGTACTTATGCAAATGATGGAACTGCAAGAGGATTGGTAAATGTACTTCGTGCAAGAGCCGGTAAATGGAGCTTTAGCAATGCTGAAAATAAGGCAAAAGTTGAAGACCATAGTGCTGAAATGATTGCGGCAACTCCTGCTACTATTGATATAAACTACATTTTGGCTGAACGTTCACGTGAATTTTTTGGTGAAGGTTACCGTTGGTTTGACCTGGTTCGTACTCAAAAATGGGAAGAAGTTGCAGGAACATATCAAATAGCTGATGCAGCTAAACATGAACCAAAAACTTATACCCGTGTTATTAAGAAAGATGTTCATTATCTACGTCCTATACCACAAGGTCAGATTGACAGATTGGATATGACAGCTGAAGAAAAAGCTGCTTATCAAAATCCTGGATATTGATTTTGTTGATTCTCGATTGTGTTATTAAAGCTGCCTTTTTTGAGGCAGCTTTTTTGTTATATATGATAATCGACAATCAGATTAAATACTATTTATCCATTTTTAAAGCATATATATCAAAATCTATATGAGAGCGTAATACGGTTTATTATTTTTACGATGTCAAATTTACATTTGTTTTTATCTTAAAATTTAATACTTAACGCACAAATGAAGAACCTGAAAATTCTGTTTTTATTCCTTTGTCTGTTTATAGGTTTTAATGCTTTAGCAAAACCATATTCAAAATCCGGGAAAAATTCTAAAAATGAAAGAATTGAGAAATTTGTAAAACCTTCATACAGAAACATATTTTCTGAAGTCGGGTACAAGAAAAAAGAAATAGAAAAGAAAATCAACAAAGTTTATTCTGACTTATTTGAAGGACCAGATAAAATTTATTTTGAAGTTGGAGATTCGATGGGCTATGTGTCTGATATAAAGAATCATGATGCAAGAACTGAAGGTCTTTCCTATGGAATGATGATAGCCGTCCAGTTGAATAAAAAAGATGTTTTTGACCGTATCTGGAGATGGTCAAAAAAATATCTTCAGCATCAGGAAGGTCCGCGTGAAGGATATTTTGCATGGAGCTTTAATCCTGCAACAATGAAGAAAAATGCTGAAGGTTCAGCATCAGACGGTGAATTGTACTACATAACAAGCTTATTGTTTGCTTCAAACAAATGGGGAAATAATACCGGAATTGATTATTATGGTGAAGCCAGAAGAATCCTGGATGCAATGTGGAAGAAGGATGGTACTGGTAATGTATATAACCTGATTAACGTAGAACATAAACAAATTAGTTTCGTACCTGAAGGTGGAGGTTACAACTGGACAGACCCGTCATACCACTTACCTGCATTTTATGAAGTCTGGGCGATGTATGCAAAAGACGGTCACGAAAGTTTCTACAGAGAATGTGCTGATACTTCGAGAGCGTTTCTTAAGAGAGCATGTCATCCTGTAACAGGTCTGAATGCAGATTATACTGATTTTAGCGGTGCTCC
>CAZCPI010000145.1:2175-6615 GCA_964500535.1 uncultured Bacteroidales bacterium | reverse complement strand
TTTTTTATTTTCCACCTACAAATATAAATAAAAAAGCCACCCGTAGGTGGCTCTTGTAATTTTGCATCCGGTTTTTCAACCAAGATAACCTTTCAATAATTTGCTTCTTGAATTTTGACGCAGACGTCTGATGGCTTTTTCCTTAATCTGCCTTACACGTTCACGCGTCAAACCAAATTTGTCACCAATCTCTTCGAGAGTCATTTCCTGCCCGCCCAAACCGAAAAACATTTTGATAATGTCGCTTTCTCTCTCTGTCAAAGTTGACAGTGCACGGTCGATTTCCCGTGACAACGATTCATTCATCAACATTCGGTCTGCAACCGGAGCATCGTCATTGACCAGCACATCCAACAAAGAATTGTCTTCACCTTCGACAAAAGGAGCATCAACAGAAATGTGACGTCCGGATACCTTAAGTGTATCGGCAATTTTGTCAACAGGTATATCAAGTTCTTCAGCAAGCTCTTCGGGTGAAGGTTTACGTTCGTGTTCCTGCTCAAATTTAGAAAACGCTTTGGTAATCTTGTTAAGTGAACCTACCTGGTTCAGCGGAAGACGCACGATACGTGATTGCTCTGCAAGAGCCTGAAGAATTGATTGCCTGATCCACCATACTGCATAAGAAATGAACTTGAAACCACGGGTTTCGTCAAATTTTTCTGCAGCTTTAATCAGACCAAGGTTACCTTCATTAATAAGGTCAGGAAGGCTTAAACCCTGATTTTGATATTGTTTTGCTACAGACACGACAAAACGAAGATTAGCTCGTGTAAGTTTTTCCAATGCGGCACGGTCTCCCTGGCGGATACGCTGAGCCAACTCAACTTCCTCATCAACCTTGATCAGTTCCTCACGGCCGATTTCCTGAAGATATTTGTCTAATGACGCACTCTCCCTGTTAGTAATTGATTTGGTGATTTTTAGCTGTCTCATGCCTGAATTTAAAAAAATAAGTGCAAAAGTAGTGAAATTTTATGTAAATATGGGCAATTAATCATCATTATTTTATTCTCCAAGATCTATAGCATAATATGTAACTTTTCCATTCGGATACATACCTACTATAAAAATACCCCGGTCATCAAAATTACCTTCTCTTTGTACATCTTTAACAATTCTTTCGATATCATTGGCAGAACTGACTTTTTCGTCATTGATTTTCAAAATAACGAAACCTTTCCTTATGCCTGCATCTTTAAATTTACCATCAGTCAAGCCCTTAACCTGAACTCCATAGGAGATATTCAACTGTTTTTTCAATTCATTTGAAACCTCTCCGAAAGCTGCACCAAGCACTTCAACTCCTGCATCCTTTAATGTCTCTGTCCCACCCTGTTTGTTACGAAGCTTAACTTTGAAAGTTTCAACCTTATCACCTCTTTTTGCTTTAACAGTAACTACATCGCCAGGACGATACTTACTTACCTGTTCCTGCAATTCAGATGATTTCTGAACTTTTACTCCATTAACCTCAAAAATGATGTCACCTTCTTTCATTCCTGCCTCAAGCGCACCACTCTTTTGTTCCACTGACATAACATAAACACCGTCATGTACAGAAATGTTCTTGTCTTTTGCAAAATCTCCATCAATATCTCTGATAGATACTCCAAGATAAGGTCTCTGGAAAGATCCGAATTGTTTAATATCACCTACTACCCTTGCAACGATATTAACAGGTATTGCAAATGAATACCCCGAATATGATCCTGTCTGGGACATTATTGCGGTATTTATACCAACCAGTTGCCCTTTAAGATTAACCAGAGCACCACCACTGTTACCGGGATTAACTGCAGCATCTGTTTGAATAAAAGATTCCAGACTCATATTTGATTTACTTGTGCTCATACCATTATTACTGCCAATAATTCCAAGGTTTCTGCCTTTTGCACTTACAATTCCGGCAGTTACAGTCGAGGTAAGATTCAATGGATTACCTACAGCAAGCACCCATTCACCGACTTTAAGGTCATCAGAATTACCAAAAGGAATAGTCGGCAAATCTTTACCGTCAACTTTAATCAGGGCCACATCAGTATTCGGATCTGTACCTATAACTTTAGCTGTTAATGTTGTCTTATCATTTAAAGTGACAGAAATCTCATCAGCGCCCTCTATCACATGATTGTTTGTTATAATATATCCGTCAGGTGTTATTATTACTCCTGAGCCTATGCCAACCTGCGGTTGTTGCTGTGGCATTTGCGGAGACTGACCCCTGTAACCGAAGAAATATTCAAAAATATCCATTGGTTGACTCGAAGCAGAACGCATGGTTTTTGAAGTAATGTTTACTACCGCATTTACACTTTGTTCAGCAGCAATTGTAAAATCTGTTTCTATACCTGATGGTGCGTTGATGTTAACAAGTCTGGCCTGAGCATTACCCATTGTACTGCTTGTATTGAAAGCCAGTTTATTTTGATACCTTTTCATTGTTACATGAGACACACCTGCACTTACAGTTGCAACGACAGCCAAACCCAATAAGACCTTACCTACGTTTTTCATATCAATATAATTTTTATTAAACATGTTGTTGTTTTCACACTTGTAAAATTATATTCAAAAACCTTACCATATTCTCAAACTAACCCGTTTTTCAAATCAATTAACAATCAAATTTTAACACTTAACTCATCTTAACACGAAACGAATTAATGAATATGAACAATGCTGACATTTTTTCATATCAATATGACATAAATTAACTATTTTTGCAGTAAACAGTGAGCCGGTTTGTCGCTTTTGAAATACAAAGAGGAAAGTCCGGGCAACACAGGGCACCATATTTCCTAACGGGAAATCATTTGTGAAAGTGAAGACAATGTAGCAGAAAATAACCGCCGGTGAAAACCGGTAAGGGTGAAAAGGCGGGGTAAGAGCCCACCGCTCCGGTGGTGACATCGGGGGTCAGTACATCTTATGGGTTGCAAGACCATGTATACCGGCGAAGTAGGACTGCCCGTCCGATGCCGGGGGGTAGGTCGCTCGAGCTGCAAGGTGACTTGCAGCCTAGATAAATGGCAGACGCTTTTCATTAGAGAAGTACAGAACCCGGCTTACAGGCTCTCTGTTTTATTTTAATATTCATACAATGGATAAAAAAACCGGTACAAGCAGGAAATTTTCGTTCATAGGACTCTGGAATTTCATATCAAGAGATATGTGGAGGGCTCCGAAGCATGAGGTTAAAGGCATAAAAAACAAGCTTTTAAATCTTTTAAGGACTCTATTTCTTGCCGGCAGAGGATATGCATCCGATCGTTTGAGTCAAAGGGCTTCAGCTTTGACTTACACTACCCTGCTTGCTGTAGTTCCGGTTTTTGCTATTATTATAGGTATAGCAAGAGGATTTGGTTTCCAGGAAATGATACAAAACGAACTGACAAAAATGTTTCCGGGTCAGGATCAGCTTTTGGAAATGCTTTTCAAATTTGTAAAATCTATGCTTGATGTTGCAACAAGCGGAGTTGTTATCGGTATTGGCATAGTATTCCTTATCACATCGCTATGGACTATACTGCAGTCTATTGAAGTAACGATAAACGATATTTTTCAGACCAAGTCCACAAGAACAGTAACAAGGCAGCTTAGTGATTATCTGGCGGTAATTGTCTTGATACCCATATTATTAATACTTTCCAGTGGTTTCTCCATATATATGAAGACCGCGATTTCAGGTAATGAGATGCTGGAGGCTTTGAGTCCTTTATTGAATTTCATAATGCAGCTTGCACCATATCTGATTTCATGGTTGATTTTCACTTTGGTTTATATCCTTGTACCAAGCACCAAAGTAAGGTTTTCAAATGCTTTGCTTGCAGGTTTCATCGCGGGTTTCGCATTTCAGGCATTCCAGTATCTTTATATCAGCGGACAGATTTGGGTGAGTAAATACAATGCAATTTACGGTACTTTCGCTGCTATACCTTTATTCCTGCTATGGCTGCAGTTTACCTGGACAATTGTTTTGTTCGGAGCCGAAATAGCTTATGCTGCCGAGAATGTTGAGAATTTCTATTATGAAAGAGAGATAAGTAATGTGAGTCACAGATACAGATATTTCATCACTATCCTAATAATGAATATCTTATGCAAGAGATTTGCCGAAGGAGAAGGTCCTGCCACTATGAAAGAAATCTCTTCGCAATACCAGATACCGGCAAGACTGACAAGCAGGACAATAAACAGATTGCTTGAGATGAAACTTATTAGTGAAACCATTTGCGATAAGAAAAAAGACCAGTCATCCTATCAACCTGCTGTTGACATAAACATACTCACCGTGGGATATGTATTCAACAAAATGTTTGAACACGGCAGTGAAGATTTTGCTATTGACACTCAGCTTCTCTACAAACAACACTGGGATTCTTTGACTAAAATCGAGGAAACCATTATGAGCACCTCAAAAGAAACTCTTATTAAAGA
>CAZCPI010000145.1:0-2075 GCA_964500535.1 uncultured Bacteroidales bacterium | reverse complement strand
GCCTTTTTATGTTTAAGCAACAGTTCGTGCGCTTTGCCTTTAGTAAAATATTCAGGATATTTAGTTCCGTAGTAAATCAACATTAAAATACATATAGCCAGCATCACCCCAAATACTGCCAGACTGCTATCACCTGTCAATAATGTGGTAACTGAAAATAAAGCAGTCCCTATCAATACAAAAATAAAAGTGGCAAAATTAAGGTAACCAATCATATCGCCCAGCTTTCTGCCAAGATCTGCATGCTGGACTATTGAAAGGCAGGGCACTTCAAACATGCCGCCCATAAATGCCAGAATGAAAATCAAAATGCCACATACAATTACAGGTGGATTGAAAACAATAATTATCAACAGACAAATACTCATGCCTGCCAGTCCGATAGGAATAAACTCATGTCTTACTTTTTCATTTGAAACGACACCGGTAATCGTACAACCCAGAGCAATACCTATGGCAGCACAGGCAAGTACGAGACCAGCAACAGTATTTGAGGTGCCAAGAGTCTTCACGCAATGAATTACCATATTCATTTGCACCATCCCTCCGATCAGCCAGAATACAGATGCACCCAGCACTCCACTGTTAACATACTTATGCTTCTTCGCATAATTATATGATTCAAACATAAACTTAACCGGATTTACTGTGCCAAGGTCTTCTTTTTTGACCGGAGGTTCCTCTACTTTGATTTGTCTGCTGGTAAAATAGCTCAAAAAAGCCACACAAATTAATATCGGATATAATATCCACTCATTGTAATGGTCTGAAAGATAGGACGCTGCAACAGTACCAATTAAAATCCCCAGGAAAGCCATGGTTTCAAAAACACCACTTCCGAAAGAAGCGCCTTCCTTGCCCCCGATATCTCTGATCAATCCATACTTGGAGGGTGAATACATGCAGCTCAGGAACCCCATAATAAAAACAGCCAGGACAGCAAGCCAGACCCATTGCAGATAAAATGCTACACAAGCCATGAAAAGCACAGGTAATTCAGTAAGTTTAAGGGCTCTCAAAACTTTTTGTTTTGAGTACATCACTGCCCACCTGCCTGATAATGGTGAAACCAGAAGATATGGGAAAACCAGAGCGGCTGACACAACTGAAATCAGCTGAGCCTGAGACATCCATGATGGTAAAGCCCACGTTACACTGATAAATACTATACAATGCTTCAGGAAATTATCGTTAAAGATACCAAGGAAGTTCGTTGAAAACAGTGCCGCCCAGTTTTTGCTTAATCTGCTCATTATAAAATTTTTAATAATTAAACTATCACATCAAAACAACTTTATTATTGATTAATAGCTTTAACCTCATCACATTTTTGATGGCAGACAAATTTATCAAAAAAATCCTGTTTCCTGAATCATTTATTATAAACCCCCATTGCTCCTTTTTCAGTAACGGTTTCAACACTTACATTCATTTTTTTGCAGGATTGGTTATTAAAGAAACTGACAGTAGCTTTCCCATCTTTGTCAGTCTTTACATCAGGATTCCAGTACAAAGTTCTTCTGTAATCTTTATCATCAGGCAAAACCACTTTGTCGTACTGAGGGCTAAAAAACTCTTTGAATTTCTCATAACCCTGAAAAGTAGTATTCCTGATCCCATATGGTTCAACAGGCTTTATTACAGTATAAATAAAGAAAACAACTTCATCGCCTTCAGCCCAGGCATTATATTTAAATACATCTCCTGGTTTTTCATCAATCATTAAATATGAAACTTCATTCATCATTAAATCAGGAATTGAGGATGTAAAACTCATATTATCTTTACTGGGAGCTCCCGATACAAGCCCAACATTATTTACAACCGAAAAAATCTTTCTTCCTTTGTATTTCATAATAGCTGAGCCATTGTTATCAATATACATTGAAAAATAAGGGTCTTTCTCCTGCAAGTACGTTAATAAAGTTGCAGGCGGCAGTTCACCCTTATCAGTAATATCATTTACTTCCTTTTCTATATCATAAGCTATATTAGCATTTGCAAGTCCTTCACTTATCTTGTTATAATCTTTTTTGTCCTTAAGCACCACTTCCTTAAGCATATGATCTTTTTTA
>CAZCPI010000144.1:2763-6661 GCA_964500535.1 uncultured Bacteroidales bacterium | reverse complement strand
GAGATTGATGAGAACGGAAAAAACCGTGTGACTCAAGCATATTCTCATATTCCTTAATATTTTTAGAAACCATTACAGGACTTCTGTTTGTAAGAAAAAACTTAGAATACATCCCGTCTGCTTCTATCCTGATTATGTCATTTACAGCGATGACGTGTATAGATTCAGATGTACGTAAAACAATTTTAGCCGGCTCACTTTTATAATTTATATTTTGTAGTAAAGCGGAAAAATGAGTTTGTATTTCATCATGTTTAATTTTTAATATTGACTTCCTCAAAGCATCAGCAAACTCTCCTGAGGTATAAGGTTTAAGTAAATAATCCAATGCACTAAACTTAATTGCCTGGATAGCAAATTGATCGTGGGCAGTGATAAAAATTATACTGAAATTAATCTGCGGTAACTTTTTAAGCAAATCAAAGGCGTTTCCGTCAGGTAAATCAATATCAAGTAATACTAAATCAGGATTGTTTATTAAGATTAATTCATAAGCAGTATTTATATTTTCCGCTTCACCGCAAATCAGAATTTCAGGAAACAAATCATTAATTAATCTTTTTGATTGTTCACGGGCAGAAAACTCATCATCAACTATTACAACCTTCATTTGCTTTTGTTTTTTAATTTACCGGAATTCTGATAATAGCCCTGGTCCCGCAACCGGTTTCTCCAACAGGACTTTGAATATACAAAGAATTTTTATCTCCACTTTTTATGAATAATCTTTCGCGGGTTATATCTAATGCAAATGATTTTCTGGTTTCGTTATCCTGATTTTGATTTTTAAGGTTAAAACCTTTACCATTATCTGTTATCGCAATTAACAGTTCTGAATTTTCCAATGTAAATGATATCAATAATTTGCCTCCATTACTCATACCCCTGAAACCATGTTCAACAGCATTTTCCACAAAAGGTTGTGTAATCATTGGGGGGATTTCAATCTCTTCAGGATCAATGGTTTCACCTATTTTAATTTCATACTCGAATGCATTGCCAAACCTTAGTTTTTGCATAGAAATGTAATCATGGAGGAACCGTACTTCTTCTTCCAAAGATATCTGATTTACAGACGAATTTTCCAGTATCTGTCGGATTAATCTGGAATATTGCGCTAGATAGTCTGATGCTTGCGCTACTTCATTTGACTGTATATAATGGTTAATGGCATTTAATGTATTAAAAGTAAAATGGGGATTCATTTGCGAGCGAAGCAACTTTTGTTTGAGCTCTGTCTGAAGTGCAATATTCTTTAGTTGCCGTTTGCGGATAAAAAGATATACTATTCCAGCAGATATTATTATTAAAATTATCAACAGGAAAATAAGCGATTTGGTCCTGGTCAATTTTAGACTTTTAATCTGGTTATCTTTATTCAGAATGGCAATTTTCTGTTCTTTTTCCGTAGTCTGATATTTTGTTTCAAGCTCCTCAATTGATTTTTGTACATCTGCGTTTTTTAATGAATCGGTAGTTTCTTTATAGCTTTTCAAATAGAAGTAAGCATTCTTCCAATTGCCATTTCTCTCTTCAATTTTTGCAAGCAAACGCAGAGCATCTGACTCCTGTTCAGGATACTCACCACTATTTTGTGCCAGATGTAATGCTTTACTACAATAATTTAAGGCTTCTCCAGGTCTGTTTAAATCCAGTAATATGCTGGCTGCATGGATATTGTCAGTAATTATTGAGAATTTTCTGCCTGTTTTTTCAGATATCTTAATTGATTCTAGTATATCCTTTAAAGCCTGGTCAAATTTCTTTTCATCTTTGAGCACCAGACTTCTGTTTGACAATGCAGTAGACATGCCGGCATCATACTCATACTCTTTTGACAGGCAATACATTGAATCGTACCATGCATAAGCTTTGTCATACTTCAACTTTTTATGGTTTATGCCGCCTAAATCATTATAAATAGCAACCAAAGTATTGGGCTTGACTGCATCCTGTTTATTCTTCAGCGAATATGCTTTTTTTACATAATACTCCCATTTATCTATATCTATGTCTTTGAATAGTTCGCCTACTTTCTGATAGAAATATCCGATATTTTCTGTGTCTCCTGATTTTTCTTTAGATTTGAGAGACTTTAATTCCCATTCTATTGCTTTTTTGTAATCTCCGGTTTCAGCATATTCAGTACCAATATTCATCTGCGCCATCGCCATTTTCGAAAGATTATTTATTTTCCCGAATGCTTCAAGCGATTTCAGATATAATCCGATAGCCCTCTTTCTTTCACCATTATAACTCGCGTTATTTGCCAGTAAATTGTAAATCTTCCCGGTTTCTAAATGAGCTTTCGCCTTAACTGACCAGATAAGACCCTGATTAAGATAATAATTACTTTTGTCAAAATCTTCAAGTTCAGCATAACCGTCACCGATGTATTTGTAATTTTTAATTATTCGCGAAGTATCGTTTTCTTTGATTGCTGATAGATTATCCTTCAACCACTCTTTCATCTCAGTGGTTTCATTCTGAGCATTGGCAAATACGCAGATGTTTAATATTAAAAGAAAAACAATTACTACATGGATTCGGTGATTCATATAAGATTATTTTCAAAATGTGTATTCCCCGGCAAACTCTTTTGACAGGTAATTGTCTGATGAGCTGCAAACTTCTGTGGCGAAGTCTATGCCACATTTGATTATGGCATCCCATTCTTTTTCGTTTAAGGTGGGCAGATCCTGACGTCTTATTCTGGAATTAAGCAGTCCGAAAAGCACACCGGCATTGAAGTTATCTCCTGCTCCAACTGTACTGACAGGAGCTATTTTCCTGGATTCATACTTTTTTGAGAAGTTGTTGCCTCTAACTTCAATACCTTTATCTGCAGCAGTGCAAATGAAGTATGGCGAATAAAATCTGATTTTGTCTTTGTAAATCTTTTCGATATCTTCGGTTTTGTACAAATGTCTGAAGTCATCAAGCGAACCACGAATGATGTCAGCAAATTCAAAGTTTTCAATAAGTGAAGGTGCAAGTCTGACAGCTTCATCAGCATGACTCTGTCTGAAATTGACATCGTAATAAATCAAAGCATTTTTATCTCTTGCCATCTGGAGAAAATCCAGCATCTTTGGTCTCAATTTAGGGCTCACAGCATAATATGATCCGAAAAGTACAATATCGTCTGCTTCAACTTTTGGGAAAAAGCTGTCTATCTTCTGATTAGGATAATCTTTGTAAAACTCATACTGTGCATCGTTGTTTTCGTCAAGAAAGGCAAGTGCAACAGCTGTTTTTGAATCGTAGTTTACGTCAAGGAATTCCGTTGACAAGTTGTTTTCAGTCATAAAAGATTTTATAACCCCTCCTACTTTGTCATCTCCGATTTCACTGATGAATGTTGCAGGAAGGTTTAACCGCCCAAGTGAAACCATTGCATTGAAGGTTGAACCTCCGGGAATTGCTTTAACCGGTTGATTACCCTTAAAAAGTATATCAAGTATGGTTTCTCCGATACCAATTATCTTACGCATATATGTAAATTTTATTTTTTATATCCTCACTGATTATCAGAAGGAAAGGTTTTTATGATTAATTGATTCAAAAATACATAAACGACAAAAACACACAAGTAAAAATCAGTCATATTTTGAAAAATATGTCTACCTTTGTGCGCGCTGTTGCTGATAACAGCGATTATAATCCTATTAATGAAGACATTTGAAGAATTGGGAATAGTACCTTCTATTTTAAAGGCTATTTCCGAATTGGGTTTCGAACAACCCATGCCTGTACAGGAAGAAGTGATTCCGTACTTGTTGGGCGAAGAAAATGATGTGATTGCCCTTGCTCAGACAGGGACAGGGAAAACGGCTGCTTTTGGCCTGCCAATAATCCAAAAAATTGATCTCTCAATCAGACAACCTCAGGCTTTAGT
>CAZCPI010000144.1:0-2663 GCA_964500535.1 uncultured Bacteroidales bacterium | reverse complement strand
TAAACATGGGCTTTACCGAAAGCATTGATGAAATACTTGCAGGTATTCCAGCAGGAAGAAACACTTTGTTGTTTTCTGCAACTATGCCTTCAGGCATAGCCAGAATCACAGGGAAATACATGAAAAATCCCCGTGAAATCACGATTGGTAATAAAAATGAAAGTACAGCCAATGTGAAGCATATTTACTACATGGTTAATGCAAGGGATAAATATCTGACGTTAAAGAGAATAGCTGACTTTTACCCTAATATCTATGGTATCGTATTCTGTAGAACCAAGATTGAAACTCAGGAAATCGCAGACAAACTTATTCATGACGGTTATAATGCTGACTCACTACATGGCGACTTGTCTCAACAACAGAGAGATTATGTCATGAACAAATTCCGTATTGGAAACGTTCAGCTTCTGGTTGCTACTGATGTTGCAGCAAGAGGACTAGATGTAAGTGATCTTACTCATGTTATCAACTATAGTTTGCCCGATGAGATCGAGGCATATACTCACAGAAGTGGACGTACAGGCAGAGCCGGCAAAACAGGAATATCTATTGCCATCGTTCATGTGAAAGAAAAAGGCAAGATTCATCAGATCGAGAAGATGATTAATAAGACTTTTGTTGCTGCGAAAATGCCTTCAGGTAAGGATATTTGCGAAAAGCAGGTCTTCCATTTCATCGATAAAATTGAAAAGGTCAAAGTGGATGAAGCCGAGATTGAATCATTATTGCCAAGTGTTTACAGGAAACTGGAATGGCTTGAAAAAGAAGACCTTATCAAAAGAATGGTTGCTCTCGAATTTGACCGTTTAATTGACTATTATAAGGAAGCTTCTGATATAAAAACTATCGATGAAACCGACAGGAAAGACAGGAAAAATGCGGATAACTCGGTAACAGGACCTGAAGCCGGTTTCAAGAAAATTTTCATTGGTCTCGGCAAGATGGATGGCATCTCTCCAAAGAATCTGATGGATCTTATCAACAATTATGTTGAAGGCCGTGTGCAAATAGGTCGTATAGATTTCTTCACAAGATACTCTATGTTTGATGTTGAAGAGGCATCAGCTAAAAGAGTAATCGACGCACTCAGGGATCTGGATTTCCTCGGACGTAATGTCAAAGTTGACTTTGCAACAGAAGAACAAATGGCAAGAGGCAACAAGGAACGCTCAGAAGGTGGTCGTGACAGAGGTGGACGTCAGGGAGGACGTTCTGGTCGAAGTCCGGAAGGTGGCAGATCATTTGGCAACAGAGATGGCGGCAATCGTGGTTACGGAGACAGAAGTGCTCCACGCAGCGGAGGCAGTCGCGAAGGTGGCAACCGCGAAAGAAGTAGCCGTGATGGCGGCAACCGTAGTTACGGTGCCGGTCGTGACAGTTACGGTTCAAATAATCGCTCCGGTGGTGGCTCCTCATATGGCAGAAAGCCCGGATCCACAGGTGGCGAACAAAGTAAAGAAGGCGGTTTTAAACGTAAAAGGCGTTAAAATTATTGATGAAAGTACATGGTATTGAAATCTCTGTTCAAAGGAAAAAAATCAGGTCTGTAAGAATTTCCATTACAAGAGAAGGTGAAGTACGTTTGTCAATACCTAAGTACTTAAAAGAATCGGAAGCTGTATCTTTTGCAGAATCCAAAATAGATTGGATAAAAAAGCATCTGGAAAGAATTAATCGATTAAAAGCGCTTGAGCCTGATGATTTCAGCTCAGTGCTTTTCATCGGTGAAACCATAAAAACCGAGTTTATTTTTAACAGCAGAAAGCAGCAGGTAATACTCTGCGATGACGGTATAATCAGGATTTATCTGAGGCCTCAATACAAATCCCTCACATCCGGTTTTCAAGATAGTGATTCTACTCCTGAAAGAGCTTTTCTATCGGTAACTACATTAAGCAAAGAAGATCTTCAACCTTACATCCCCAAAATCAATTTAATGCTCGACAAATGGAGAGCATTTGAGTTGAGTAAAATAATTACTCAACTTGCCAAAGAATGGGAGCCGGTGATGGGTGTAAAAGCCTCTTCCTTTTGTTATAGAAAAATGACATCCCGCTGGGGTACCTGCAACGTTGTAAACCACAGGATTACATTAAACACCGAGCTTACAAAAAAATCTTTCCCTTGTATTGAGTATATTTTAGTCCATGAAATGGCTCATTTAATAGAAAGAGGGCATGGTCCGCGTTTTAAAGCAATAATGGACAAATACCTTCCTCACTGGCGTGAACTACGCCTGGAGCTAAATGATAAGATGCTATCATAAAGCAAAGAGATTAGCTCTGCATATAACTTAAACAAAAATACCCCGGGCTTTCAAACTTCAGCAATTTGTTTTGTCTGTCACATGGAGGCCGGCTGATTTCGGATTGAGATTTTTACTTTACCGCAGCCTTAATAACCTGACTGTAAATACCATCATTTACTTTAACCAGATAAAAGCCTTTGGCAAGTTCAAATGAGTTTGAATCATCTGAAACCGGCTGATTTATCAGCATATTCCCGGTAATGTCAAATATTTGCACAAACATACCAGATTTGGTTCCGGATAGAACAATATTACCTCCTGTCGTAAATGCAATGATGCCAAGATCTTTTTTAACCCGGTTGATTCCGGTTACATAATTACCGTTTACATCAGAGATCTCAAAGTCTTTAAT
>CAZCPI010000143.1:0-6779 GCA_964500535.1 uncultured Bacteroidales bacterium | reverse complement strand
GGAATTAAGTACCTGAAAAAGAAAAAAGGGAGTGGCGTCTGGGAAAAAGCCAAAAGAGCCGATCAAAAAAATTAATTTTCCACTTTATTTACAAAAATTCTCGTCGGGAATCATAGAAATTGTAAATTTGCAAAAAGCAGACATATATGATATGTAAATATTTAAGACATATTTTTGCTTAATTCGATCTTCATGAAAAATACAATCACTGTTCAGGGATGAAACTATTACATGGAGCAAAATTTGACTTTGGTGTTAAAAATTAACATTTACAAATGCAACATTTAAAAAACAATGAAGGTTTTCTAAGTAATAAAGAAAATGCCGGAAAAATACTTGAAATGACTGCTGATACTATGTTTCTGCTTTTAAAGGACGGAACTTGTGTCGATTTGGATATTCATACTGACAGATGGTATTTACAAAATAAAGAAAAAATAATCGGACAGAATTTATTCAGTATTCTGCCCTCAGAAACCTCCATAGCACTAAAGAATAACTTTGAAAAAGTTTTACTTACCAAAAAAACATCAGTTGATAATTATGAGATGCAATTAGGCAAGAAAACTTATTATTTTAAATGCATAATAAATTACTACAGCGATGAATACATTCTTTGCCAATACAGAGATATAACACAAAGAATAATACTAAAACAAAATCTTGAAAAAACTAATAAGCAACTTCAGGAAATTGAAAAAGTTGCTCTTATTGGCCACTGGATTCTCAATACTAATAAAAAGACAATCAGTTATAACGGTTACTTTTTGCAATCAGTAAACGGTAATGAATACAAAACTTTGACAATTGATGAAGTAAGAAAATTATTGCATCCTGATGACAGAGACTATTTTGAACATTTTATCAAGAATGATATAGATAGTAAAAACAATGAATTGGTTTATTTCAGGATGCTATCTCAGGGTAAAATTCATTATATACGCTTCAGAACTATTAACAGATATTTTGAAGATGGTGACAGGATTTTAGAAGGTTACATACAAAATATAACAGATTTCACTGAGAAACAGCATAAACTTGAAATGGTGAACCAGGCCGTTTCAAAATCGACAGACTACATATTTGCCATGACAACTAACGGAGACATCGTTTTTGGCAATCAGAGATTTAAAGAAATTCACGGATGGTCTGAGACAGAAGATATTTTAGGCACAAACATAAAAAAAACAAAAAACAGTCAAATCAGCAATTACAACTGGACTGAAATAATTCACCAGGTTACCACAAATAAGCAATTGGTCTCTTTTGTATTTAATACCTTTAATGATAAAAGTAAAACTTCTCAATCATTCGATTGCACTTCATATCTGTTTAAAGATTCTTTCGGACAGGATTTAGTCTGGACCTTTGGCAAAAACATCACTGAACGTATCCATTATGAAAAACAGGTAAAGGAATTGAATCAGATAATGAGTACTGTACTAAATAACATCCCGATGTTCATATCAGTCAAGGATGTTAACAGTAATTTGAGCTACATATTCAGCAATAACTCCGGTGGTGATTTCAGATCCGGACTATCAGGCCAGTTTATTGGAAAAACTGATTTTGACATTTTCCCCGATAATATCGCTGAAGAAATAAGAACTCATGATATTATTGCAATCAGAAATGAAGGTGAAACTAAAAGAATCATTGAAGATATTGATCAAAACGGGGAAATCAAAGTTACTGACCAAATAAAAATACTTATTAATGATGAAATCAGACCTCTTCTTCTTACTATTGAAACTGATATCACAGAAAGAAAACAAATGGAGGAAGAGTTACTTATTGCCAAAAATAAAGCTGAACAATCTGATAAATTAAAATCTGCCTTTATTGCGAATATGAGTCATGAAATCAGAACACCATTGAATGCGATAGTAGGTTTTTCCAGAATTATGGCTGAAACCCCTGATGATGAAGAAAGAAGAACATATTATTCTATAGTTGAAGATAATAATGAAAGATTACTTGGTCTTGTAAATGAGATTCTGGATCTTTCAAAAATTGAATCCGGAATAATGGAATTTGAAACCGCTCCATTAAAATTAAACGACTTTGGAGAGGATATAATGAATACGTTGTATTTGAAATGCCCGAATGGAGTTGAACTTATTTTTGAACCAGGTGATAAAAACACAATAATTTTTTGTGACCGGAACAGACTATTTCAGGTTTTCATCAACCTGATAAATAACTCTATAAAATTTACTTCTGAGGGTAGTATACGATTTGGTTTCACTAAATCACAGGGTTATATTGATTTTTTTGTTAAAGATACCGGCAAAGGCATAAGTCCTGAAAAACTTGATAAAGTATTTGACAGATTTGTGAAAGCGGACAATTTCACACAAGGCACAGGTCTTGGTCTTTCAATTTGTAAATCAATAATAGAAAGAATGGGAGGAGATATTAGAGTATCTTCACGTGTAGGTGAAGGCACATGCTTTAATTTCAGAATTCCGGAATCAGGTGTGTCTGAGAAATCAGGTGAGGATAATGTTCCAACTGAACAAGCATCTTTAAAACTACCAGAGGATTGCACGATACTTGTTGCTGAAGATACAGAAAGCAATTTCAAGCTAATCGAAGCAATGATTGGAAAAACATATAAATTAATACGTGCATCAAATGGTGTTGAAGCTGTATCTCTTTTTAATGAACTTCAACCTGATCTGATATTAATGGATATAAAGATGCCTGAAATGAATGGATTGGAAGCCACTCAAATTATAAGGAAAAATGATCCTGAGATACCAATAATTGTACAAAGTGCTTATGCTTTTGAAGACGACAGGAAAAAAGCAATTGAGAGTGGATGCACTGACTTTATCGCGAAACCTTTCACCAAAAAACAATTAACAGATATTATTCAAAAGTCTTTCAGTTTATTAAAAACAATTGAAAAAGACAATGAATAGGCTGCTAATTGTAATACTTGATTATTTTCTCGGGATATTTACTTTGATTTTGCTTCTTATTTGTTTAATTCCCGGATTTAGCCAGCTATTTAATTATAGCACAGTTTTTTCTGAAACAATAAGTTCATTATTACCGTTAGATCTGATTATTTGCTTATTCCTAATGGCATACTGGTCCTTAAGGCGCAGTAAATTTGTTTTCATTCCATTATTCTCAGTTTTGATCAGTTTCAATTACATACTTTCAACTATACAAATTACGCATTTCGGGAATAATAATGCTTCTCCGGATAAATCCCGGATATCAATATGTACATATAACGTACATGGGTTTAAACACGGAGTACCAAATAACACAATAAAACTAATCAATGATTTTGCCAGAGAAAACAATGTAGGGATTTTGTGCATCCAGGAATATGATACTTTAACCGGATTCAACGAAGACAGCATAAAAAAATGCTTTCCAAAACTAAAAAACAGTGTCGTTATATTTGGTAAGAAACCCGGATTCGGTCTTGCATTGTTCAGTGAATATCCTATTTTAAAAACATACAGTTTCAAATTTAAGAATAGCAGTAATCATGCCATGTGGTCAGATTTAAAAATAAATAATGATACTATCAGGATATTTAATTTCCATATGCAAACGACCAATTTCAATCAGTTAAAAAATAAAATTAACTTAATAGACTTCCTTTTATACTCAAGAAGCGAAGCTTTAGAAACAAAACAGGTCGTTGATAAACTTGGTTCCAATTCAGATTTCAGAATCAGACAAGGTAAAGTTTTATCAGATCAGATTAACAGAACAAGATATAAAATTATCGCTTGTGGAGACATGAATGCAAATCCCGCATCATACACTTATCACCAAATAAAAGGGAAACTTCTTGATGGTTTCAAAACAGCAGGACACGGTTATGAATATACATACAAAGGCTTGTACAATCTGTTCCGGATAGATTATATTTTTCATTCAAGAAATATAAAAAGTATCAGTTACAAATCATTTGATCTGGAGTACAGTGACCACAAACCTGTTATTATGAAATTCCAATAAAGATTGTTTACTGTTGTTTATGTTTTGGCAATGAAAAATAAAATGATGTCCCTTCACCTAATTTAGATGTAAACCACAGCCTTCCTCCATTCTTAATGACAAAATCCTGACAAAGCAGTAGTCCTAATCCTGAACCTTCTTCATTTTTTGTACCAAATGTACTGAAATGAGTTTCAACATTTAAGAGTTTTGATTGAGCTTCATCACTCATACCACAACCTGTATCTTCAACACAAACTACAACTTTATCATTTTCACCAGGGTAATCCTGAAATATTTTTACAGTAATTGTATCTCCCTGATTGCTGAATTTTAATGCATTACTTAATAAATTTCGCATGACAGTCTTTATCATATCTCTGTCGGCAAAAACATCACAGGTCTCAGGTGATTCTAATTTTATTTCGATTTGCTTGAGTTCAGCGACATTTATATACACATCCAAAAAACTCTTTATCAGAGAAACTATTTCAGTATCCTGATAAACCACATTAATCCTGCCAATCTGGCTTTTGGTCCATTTAAGTAAATTATCCAGCAATGAGAAAGTATCCTCTACAGACTTGTTGGCAAGATTAAGCATCTCGTTCATGTCACTTCCGATAACTTCTTCATCAATTGATACAACCAACATATTCAACATCATTTTAATTGATCCAAGTGGAGATCTCAAATCATGAGCAATAACAGAATACATTTTATCTCTGGCATTTATAATGCTTCTTAATTCCTCTGTTTGCCTTAATATTATTCTCTTAGCTGCAACAAGAGATACCTGATGATTTATTCTAATCAGAAGCTCTTCCTTACTGAATGGTTTTGTGATAAAATCATTACCTCCCATCTGGAAACCTTTGACTATTTCAGGAGTACCATTCAATGCAGTAAGAAAAAGTATAGGTATTTCATTAAATGGTTCCGGCATTGATCTGACTCTTTGAGTAACCTCAAAGCCATCCATATCCGGCATCATTACATCAAGAAGAATTATGTCAGGTTTTTCTTCAATAATTTTCTCAAGTGCCTCTCCACCACCCATTGCAGTACAAATCTGATATTTCTCATTGGATAGCAGTATTTTAAGCAAAAGGATATTTGACAGCACATCATCCACAATCAGGATCTTGTATTCTGAATTGTTGATATCTACGTTCATCTCAAGGGGTTTATGCAATTATTCTATATCCGGCAAAGATATTATTTAATAATTGATTTGAAATACTCAATGGTTTTATTTAATCCTTCCTCTAATTGCACCTTTGGCTCCCAGTTTAATTTATTCTTTGCAAGAGTAATATTCGGTTGTCTCTGCTTAGGGTCGTCATGAGGTAATGGTTTGTAAATAATACTTGATTTTGAGTTAGTCATCTTAACAACCAACTCTGCTAGTTGTTTGATAGTAAATTCGTTAGGATTTCCTATGTTAACAGGGCCTACAAAGTCATCTCCGGTAGCCATCATTCTTGTCATAGCCTCAACAAGATCGCTTACATACTGGAAACTCCTGGTTTGACTACCATCTCCATAAATCGTTAAATCTTCATGTTTTAAAGCCTGAACTATGAAATTAGAAACAACTCTGCCATCATTAGGATGCATATTAGGGCCATAGGTATTAAAGATTCTTATAACTTTAATTCTTACTCCGGACTGGCGATAATAATCCATAAACAAAGTCTCAGCTACTCTTTTACCTTCATCATAGCAGGAACGGTAACCGATTGGATTAACATTGCCCCAATAAGACTCCACCTGAGGATGTACTATCGGATCACCATATACTTCACTTGTTGAAGCCTGAAGTATCTTTGCTCCAACTCGTTTCGCATTTCCAAGCATATTAATGGCACCCATAACTGATGTTTTTACAGTTTGTACGGCATCTCTCTGATAATGAATAGGTGATGCTGGACAAGCAAGATTATAGATTTCATCTACCTCTGAATAATATGGAAATGTGATATCATGTCTGATTAATTCAAAACGTGGATTTGGGATCAGATTTAATATATTGTTTTTTGAACCTGTGAAGAAATTATCAAGACATATCACTGAGTTTCCCTCATCTAATAATCTTGAGCACAAATGGGACCCGATAAAGCCAGCTCCACCAGTTATAAGAATCTGTTTCATGATTTTTTTAGATATTTAATTGTTTTTTTGTTAATTCATTTTTCATAAAGATAACCCGTAACACTCGTGGGTTGCAGATACCAGTTGGAAGCATTTACACCTCCAGAAGTACACCATGTTACAAATGCAGGATAAGTTACAGTAATATCTTTCATTTCAGAAGAATACTTTATGTTTTCGGGAATCAGAAGCCCCCATATCATATTACCCGGAGTTGTATAATAAGTGCCATTCAAAGAATTATCATAACCCCTTCCCAATTTTGTCCAATCGTTTTTATCAGTTGGTTTGAAACCGGCAAGGTGAACCTCGACTCTTCTTGTAGAATTTTTACTGCCATCAGTTACAATGAAAAAATTTAACTTGTTAATGTCAACCGATGTCGGATTCAAAGGTTGTGTAAAAGTAATATTCAAATTATTAATTGCAGAAGCATTTTTAGGCTGATCATTGTATGTGTTTAGTAATTTCGTAAATGGTATTACCAGAGTCGGATCAAGAGCTGAATGTGCATCATCAAATATCGCAACCACAGCCTTATTCTGACCGGTTTCACATCCATTTGAAAGTTTTGGGAAAATATAATCATTAACAAAACCGGAATTGCTGTAGGTTATACTTTTCACAAACTCAGGCAAAACTTCATCCAGCTGTAA
>CAZCPI010000142.1:0-6790 GCA_964500535.1 uncultured Bacteroidales bacterium | reverse complement strand
CCCCATTGATACAAATCCTCCGACTGTACCTTCAAAACCATACCCACCAAACAAACCTAATGCCTTTTGCATTCCATGTGGTAATATTACTGCACCAAGTGCAAGTCTGGATACCATTAATGACCATGAACTTTTATCTGTGCTAAAAAATGCTTTTATAGTTTTCATACGATATATTTTATTTATTTTCCCGGATTATACCGGCACTTCCATTAATAAGAAATAAGATTTTTCAATTGACTCAATTTCAAGTTTCTCCACATCGTAAAATCCAATTCCATCTCTTTTATTCATTTCAATACCCTCAACCTTTATTTTACCTTCAATTACAAATACATATACACCTGATCTTTTACCTTTCAGATTATAAGTTTCCTTGACTTCTCCGTTAAGATCACCCAGGTGAAACCAGGCATCCTGATTAATCCAGGCTCCATCATCATTCTTATCAGGTGACACAATCTGAAATAAACTGTCTTTTTTACTTATTTCAGATATTTTTATCTGGCTGTATCTGGGATTCAGATTTTTTTCTCTTGGGAAAACCCATATTTGAAGCAGTTTAGCATCAATATTCTTGTTTTTGTTGTATTCGCTGTGAAATATCCCTGTACCTGCACTCATCACCTGTATCTCCCCTTCGGAAATGACAGCCACATTACCCATGTTGTCTCTGTGTTCAAGATCGCCTGAAAGTGGTATAGTGATAATCTCCATGTTGTCGTGAGGATGCATTCCAAAACCTCCGCCTCCTGCTATGGAATCATCATTTAAAACTCTCAATGTTCCGAAGTGAATCCTGTCCGGATTATAATAATTGGCAAAGCTGAATGTATGATATGTGTCAAGCCATCCATGATTGGCGTGACCTCTTGATTTTGCTTCATGTATAACAGTTCTCATATCCTGATTTTTTTGTTTCTTTTTTATGAAACAAAAATACAAGCACTTAAACGGTCGCGAAGTAAATAAAACAAGACAAATATTGCAAAAATCAGGACTTTGCTGAACTTCTGAACTCAGTAGGAGTAAGTCCAGTCATTTTTTTGAAGAAGTTGTTGAAATGTGCGGCTTCGTCGAAACCAAGTTGATATGAAAGTTCCTTGTTGCTTATATTGCTGAAAATAAGCAACCTTTTAGCCTCTGTAACAAGTTTATTCTGAATATGCTCTTTAGCAGAGATTCCTGTAATGTTTTTAAGTACTTTGTTTAGATAATCTGCAGTAACAGCCAGTTCTGATGCATATTCTGAAACCATATGTTTTGTTGAATAATTTTCTGCCAAAAGATTTCTGAAAGGTCTTAACAAATGTTTTCCTCCTTCAAAAAGTTCAGAACTAATACTATCATTTATGGTGCATTTACTGTTGCTTTGTATCATGAAAAGCTTTACCAGAGAGCCGATTGCTTCATTTTTGTAAATTGATTGCATTTCAGAATACAAATGCATCTGCCTGATCAAATCTTTAAATACGATCATTCCGGTTTCATCAGGAGTTAAAGGCGGGGTTTCACCGGTTTTATTGAAAAGGTAAATATCGTTGATAAGCTTATCTGAAATAGCGTTTTTAATCATGAACTCATCATTAAACAAAATAGCTCTTCCTTTTGGAGGTCTGAAAAAAATCAGCTGATGCATTTGCCCGGGAGTAATGAAGAAAATCATATTGTCTTTGACTTCATACTCTTTAAAATCAACATAATGTATGCCGGTACCTTCTTCAATAAACAATATAGAGTAAAAATCATGTCTGTGAGGTCTTTCGGACTCAGTATATGGCTCAGAATAAATATTCTCAAGATCTTTCAACGCAAAGTCCACACCGGCTCCTGCGCTTTCAGAAAAAGTATATGTCCTTATTTCAGTATGTCTCAGCATAATATTTATTACTGTACCGCAAGTTAAATAAAAACGATGAATTGAAAAAATGACTATTTTTACACTATATAGTTAATTAGTTCTTGTTATGTTTCAACAAAAAGAATTTACATTGAAACCAAGGAGAAGAGGTTTCTATCTTATTAGTGATGAAATTACTAATAATCTGCCGGCTTTACCTGAAAAAGGCTTGCTGAACCTGTTTATTAAACATACTTCTGCAGGATTGTCAATAAATGAAAATGCTGATCCTGATGTACAAACTGACATGAATGCCATATTCGACAGACTTGTGAAGGAAAGGGAATTATATTATGTTCATACACTTGAAGGAGATGATGATATGCCGGCTCATGCAAAATCTTCTATTGTTGGGGTAAGCCTTAATATACCCATTACAAACAGGAGATTAAATCTTGGCGTCTGGCAGGGCATTTATTTATGTGAATTCAGAAATCGTGCTTCAGGAAGGAAGATTGTAGCAACTGTTATTGGTGAATAATTTCCCGGGTAAACTCTATTTGTTTTCTTCCATCATTCCAAGGAAATATCTTATCGCTTCAACAGGAGTGAAAGTTCTTCTGGATGTGGCTTCAATATCTTGTTTTTCCTCTTCATAGACTCTTTTAAGGAAAACGTGCATTGACTCACCAATTTCAATAAGATGATTGTCGGGGTCGAAAAAACGTATTGTACGTTGACCCCAGATTTCTGTGTTTAGCTCGTGCAAAAAACTTACATTATTTTTTTTCAGTTGTTGAAATACAGAGTCAATATCTTCAGTCTCAAAACACAATTCAAAGCGGTTAGCTGCATCTCTGTCTGTTATTACTTCATACCCCAGTCTTATAGGAATCTCATTATTTTCAGAAACCTGCCATATGGCAAATCCTTCCTTGAAAAAGAAGTTTAAATCTCCGTTACTCATGGCGACATTCATTCCTAAAACGTTAACATAAAATTCACGGGATTTTGCGGCGTTTTTTACAAACAAAACCGGAGTGCAGTTTTTAAGATTCATGGTATCAGGATTTTCGGCAAAGATATATTAAAAAAACTGAAACCGGACTGACGGAATAAAGATTTCTTAAACTTGTCAGAGTTATCTGGTAATTACGATTTTGCTGAAAAAAGTATCCTTTTCAGAAATATTCCGGATTCTGCTCGGTGAGGATATTTAATTAAAAAAAGATCATATTACAGGCATTGAACATAATGTAATGCGAAATTGTTATTATCGTAAGAGAATCAAAGTTGCAGTTATTAACTAAAAATAACAGGTTATCATGAAACTTAAAAAAAACGTAGGGATTACCGATCAATGGATCAGAATAGCTATTGGTATAATATTTATTATTCTGTATCAGTCGGATACGGTCAAGGGGGCATTTGGAATAGTCCTTCTTGTTTTAGCCGGAATACTGTTTATAACAGCATTGGTAAATTTTTGCCCTTTGTATATTTTATTTGGGATAAATACCTGTAAAGGTGGTAAGGCAAAAAAGAAACATTAAAAATGCTGCACTCTGATCTTTTAAAGTTCTCAGTGTGCAGCATGTGATGTTTTGATTTCTGAAAGCAGGGAATATTTAATTGTATTCCTGCCAGCTCTTAATCTGTATATCTGTTTCCTTCATCGCACAAAAAGCCTGAATAAATGCACTTGCAAGTCTTGAATTTGTTATAAGTGGTATGTTATGGTCAATAGCACTGCGACGGATCCTGTAACCGTTTGTCAGTTCTCGTTTTGTAAGATTCTTAGGAATGTTAATGATCAAATCAAACTCATGTTTTGAAATCATATCAAGTATATTTTCACCTTCTCCCTTTTCGTCCGGCCATGCAACCTTAATAGCTTTAACTCCGTTTTCATCCAAAAATTTACATGTACCATATGTGGCGTAGATTTTGAAACCCTTTTCCTGAAGCAATTTTGCACTTTCCAGTAAATCAACTTTAGATTTTACAGCACCTGAAGATATCATAATTCCCTTTTCCGGTGTAGGTATGTTGAAACCGGTAGCCAGCATAGCTGAAAGCAAAGCCTCATTGAAATCATCACCAATGCAACCAACTTCACCTGTTGAAGCCATATCAACACCTGATACCGGGTCTGCTTTGTGAAGACGTGAGAATGAAAATTGAGAAGCCTTAACACCTATCCTGTCAATCTCCATTTCTGAATTATCAGGTCTGGTGTATGGAGCATCAAGCATAATCCTTGTCGCGGTTTCAATAAGATTACGTTTTAAAACCTTTGAAACAAACGGAAAACTTCTGGAAGCGCGTAAATTACATTCAATGACCTTAACATCATTATTTTTAGCAAGAAACTGAATATTAAAAGGTCCGCTTATATTAAGTTCTTTAGCTATTTTGTAGCTGATTTTCTTTATACGGCGTGCGGTTTCAAAGTATATTTTCTGTACAGGGAATACAAGTGTGGCGTCACCTGAGTGAACTCCTGCGAATTCTACATGTTCGGAAATAGCATATTCAACAACTTCCCCATTATGAGCAACTGCATCAAATTCTATTTCCTTGGCATTCTGAAGAAACCTTGATACTACAACAGGATGTTCTTTTGAAACCTTTGCAGCTTTTTCAAGAAAATCCTTCAACTCTTCATCCTCATAACACACATTCATGGCTGCACCTGAAAGTACATATGACGGACGAACAAGTACAGGATATCCTACCTTATTGACAAACTCCTTAACATCTGACATGCTGGAAAGTTCTTTCCATTCAGGTTGGTCAATGCCAAGCATATCAAGCATGCTGGAAAATTTATGACGGTTTTCAGCACGATCAATTGAAACAGGCGATGTACCAAGGATTGGTACTGCCTGTCTGTGAAGTTTCATTGCAAGGTTATTTGGTATCTGTCCTCCCATAGAAACTATCACACCTCTGGCTTGTTCCAGATCGATAACATCAAGAACTCTTTCAAATGATAATTCGTCAAAATAAAGACGATCACACATGTCATAGTCAGTAGAAACGGTTTCCGGATTATAATTGATCATGATAGATTTATAACCTAGCTTTCTTGCTGTCAGGACTGCATTTACCGAACACCAGTCAAATTCGACAGAACTACCAATACGATAAGCGCCTGAACCAAGTACAATTACTGATTTCTCATTTTTGTAATATGGTATGTCATGTTCGCTTCCGTCATAAGTAAGGTAGAGATAATTAGTAAGTTCCGGATTTTCAGAAGCAACAGTATTTATACGTTTAACAGAGGGGAAAACACCAAGTTTTTTTCTTTGCGCACGAACCCTGAGAGTTTCTTTTTCCATGTTGCCTGAGGGATGCTCTACAAACCTGGCTATCTGAAAATCAGAAAATCCAAGTCTTTTGGCTTCAGTCATTACATCCACCGGAATATCTTCTATGCGATTGTATTTGTCAAGAACAAGAGAATAATCGTAGATATTTTTAAGTTTTCCAAGGAACCATGGATCAATCTTACTAAGGTTGTAAATTTTTTCAATGGAGAAACCGGCAGCAAAGGCATTTGCAATAGAAAAGATTCTAAGATCTGTAGGATTTGAAAGTTCTTTCTCAATATCATCAAATTCAAGACCATCATTACCAACGAAACCATGCATGCCCTGACCAATCATTCTCAAACCTTTCTGAATAATTTCCTCAAAAGATTTACCAATTGACATTATTTCACCAACAGATTTCATGGATGATCCAATCTCACGTGAAACCCCGGCAAATTTTGAAAGGTCCCAACGAGGTATTTTACAAATTATATAATCAAGTGATGGAGCAACATAAGCTGAATTAGATGTCCCCATTTCTCCGATTTCATCAAGTCCGTAGCCTAAAGCAAGCTTGGCTGCTACAAAAGCCAGAGGATAACCTGTTGCTTTTGAAGCAAGAGCTGATGAACGGCTCATACGGGCATTAACTTCAATTACACGGTAGTCATCGGTTTCGGAGTTGAAAGCAAACTGAATGTTACACTCTCCGACAATACCCAAATGACGTACTGTTTTAGTTGAAAGACCTACCAAAAGGTCAATTTCTGATTGATCAAGCGAACAGGTTGGTGCAACGACAATAGACTCACCAGTATGAATGCCAAGAGGATCTACATTTTCCATATTGGCAACAGTGAAGCAATGGTCGTTTTTATCTCTGATTACTTCAAATTCAATTTCTTTCCAGCCTTTAAGAGACTCTTCGACAAGTATTTGGGGCGCGAACGAAAATGAGTTTTCTGCAAGTGTCAGAAATTCTTCCATGTTTTCCGAAATGCCGCTACCCATACCACCAAGCACATATGCTGAACGAACCATTATCGGGAAACCGATTTCTTCAGCAGCCTTGATCGCGTCTTCCATCGTGTTTACTGCACGACTGTTTGGGGTTTTTATGTTCCCTTCATTTAATTTCTTTACAAACAAATCTCTGTCTTCTGTATACATGATAGCTTCCACAGAAGTGCCAAGAACCTTAACACCATACTTTTGAAGAATACCGCTCAGATATAATTCGGTACCGCAATTAAGTGATGTTTGACCACCAAAAGCAAGCAGAATACCATCAGGTTTTTCTTTCTTGATAATTTCTTCTACAAAATAAGGAGTAATCGGTAAGAAATAGACTGCATCGGCAATACCTTCTGATGTTTGAATGGTTGCAATGTTCGGATTAACCAGGACTGAACGGATGCCTTCTTCTCTAAGGGCCTTAAGTGCTTGTGAACCTGAATAATCAAATTCACCTGCCTGCCCGATTTTAAGCGCGCCCGATCCTAGGACCAGGACTTTTTTGATGTCGGTCTGCATAATATTAAGAGGTCAGATTGTTAATGTGAAACGTAAGGCAGTATTATTGCTTCATGTTTCTTCTTTGCAAAAATAATACAAAAAGCCGAAAGGAATG
>CAZCPI010000141.1:0-6818 GCA_964500535.1 uncultured Bacteroidales bacterium | reverse complement strand
CACAGATCAATAAATAACAAACAGAGGGTTCCCTCTCCTCCGTCATAATAATACTTAATCCGATGCGACAGCAGGCGTGTGCTGCTGTCGCATCCTCTTAGACCAACACCGATGATAATCACCTCTGCTCTCATTGTATACGCAGGGGAATAAACGCCTTTAAATTTTTCGTTTTTTGAGGGAAAGTCTGCGTAATAATTGATCAATCTTTATTGCTTCATTCTTTCCTTTGTATACTCTCACATTGGTTTTTTCTGAATGAAGAAAGCGACACAGATTATGTAGCAAATTTAAAAATCTGTCCACTCTGTTTATAACTTGAAATCCAATTAGTGAAACAAAGATATTAGAGTTAATATTTATTCATTAATTAATTTATTAATCGGAATGAAAAACTGTCTGCTAAACCATCTGAACCGGAGGTTATCTATACCTCTATTATTTGCGTTTTTACTTGCAATCCCTTTTGTTTATTCTCAAAACACTGTCAGCGTCAGGGGAGTTGTCACAGATATAAATGGAGAACCACTGATTGGGGTTAGTGTATTGGAAGTAGGGACAGCTCACGGCACCGTATCAGACATCGATGGGAACTATTCTCTTGACGTGAATGGAATGGAGTCGACTTTGAAATTTTCCTACATAGGATTTGAGGAGAAACAGATCAAGGTTGGGAATCAGACCCTGATCAATGTCACAATGAGTGAAATGACCAGTGAACTTGATGAGATAGTGATAGTGGGTTATGGTACAATGAAGAAAAAAGATTTGACCGGATCCGTCGCATCACTAAACAGTGCTAAATACGAGAATGAGAAGAACAAAAATGTACAGCAGATGCTGCGCGGAAATATTCCGGGGCTCAATATCGGAATAACCCGAGATGCTAAAGGTAGTTCGGATATGGAAATCAGGGGCCAGCGCTCATTAAGTGCCAGTTCGTCCCCTCTGATTGTTTTGGACGGTGTCATTTACAACGGAGATTTATCAGATATCAACCCAAATGATATTCAAAGTATAGACATCTTGAAAGATGCCAGTTCGGCTGCCGTTTTTGGTGCTAAATCTGCAAACGGAGTAGTGCTTGTGAATACCAAGAGTGGTACAAGTGAAAAACCTACCATTGGGTTCGACATGAGTGTAGGGGTTGTTAGCCTTCTCCGATCAGCTGAAGTGTATGGGCCCCAAGGTTTCATCGACTGGCGGTCTGATGTTCTGAAGAGTATCAACCGATCTGCGCCTTCCTACGTGTTTGATAACCCCAATAACCTTCCCTCCGGAGTAACTAAGGAAGAGTGGTTAAAGTATGACAATTCTCAGGGTGATCCAACGGATGTGTGGCTGAGAAGAATAGGTATGTCTCAGGTTGAGCGGGATAATTACTTTGCCAATCAAAGTACGGACTGGACCAAGATGGTCTATGCCAACGGTATTCAGCAGAGCTACAATGTGAACGTTTCCGGTAAATCGGATAAACTTAATTATTATTGGTCACTTGGATATGACGACAACGAGGGCGTCATTAAATATGACGATTTTTCAGTTTACAGAAGCAGGATTAAACTGGATGCCAAGATTACTGATTTTTTGACTGTGGGAATTAATTCACTCTTTTCATTAAGAAAAGAACCGGGCGGTGCTGCTTCCTGGGCAATGGTGGATAACCTTTCACCCTGGGGGCAACCTACCAATCCCGACGGAACGATGAAGATTTATCCGACAGATGATGCAATAGCGGCAAAACATCCTCTTATTGACCGATCCTATACCACTAAGGATTACACATATAAGTCCTTCGATAATGTGTTATTTGCAAAATTGAAATTACCTTTTGATATTCAGTATGAATTAAGATATTCTCCCCGTTTTACCAATAACGAACTTTATCTTCATAATTCATCGAAACATCTTGAATATGGCAAATACGGTGGAAGTGCAACAAGAAACACATCCAGCGGATTATACTGGCAGGTTGATAACATCCTGTCATGGAACAGGACATTCAATAATATACACACTTTGAATGCTACACTTTTGTATAATGCCGAAAAAAATCAGGGTTGGCAACAGACCATGAATGGTGAAAGCTTTGTTCCCAGTGATGTACTCGGTTATCATGACATGGGTTCTGCCACTGTCACCTCACTCTCCAGTAACGATACTTATTCTACCGGTATAGCCTATATGGCACGACTCTTCTATTCCTACAAATCTAAGTATTTGTTAACCGGAACAGTTCGGAGAGATGGTTACTCTGCGTTTGGTATGGGTAATCCTTACGCCACTTTCCCTTCACTTGCACTAGCATGGGTTTTCAGTGAAGAAGATTATTTGCGGAATGTTGATTGGCTGGATTATGGAAAACTCCGTTTATCGTGGGGCGGTACAGGAAATCGGTCAATAGGTATTTATGATGCACTCTCTACCTTGAATAACGGTTTGATAACCTATGTAGATGACACAGGTAACGCATATCAGGAATCATATCTTTATTCCAACCGTATGGGTAACAGGAAATTGCAGTGGGAAAGCACTACCTCCTACAATGTTGGAGTTGATTTCACTCTGATGGGGCAAAAAATCAATGGTAGTTTAGACCTTTATTCAATGAATACGACAAATCTTCTTGTAAATCGCTCACTGCCAACCGTAACAGGATATACGTCTGTAACGACCAATCTTGGTAAAGTGAACAACAAGGGAGTTGAATTTACACTTACAACGAAGAACATCAGTCGCCCCAATTTTGCTTGGAATACTACCCTGAACTTATCATACAACCGTAACAGGATAGTTCAGCTGTATGGAAATATGGAGGATGTTTTAGATGAAAACGGCATCGTAATAGGACAGAAAGAGATGGATGATATTCGCAACGGATGGTTTATTGATCATTCCATTGATGAAATATGGGATTATAAAATAAATGGTGTATGGCAGGTCGGTGAAGAAGAAGAAGCTGCCAAATATAAGCTTGCTCCTGGCGATTTCAAACTGGAAGATGTAAACGGAGACTATAAGTATACCAATGATGATAAAACTTTTCAAGGTTATAAAACTCCTCCTGTCAGGTGGTCACTCCGAAATGATTTCAACATATTTGAAAATTTTGATATCTCCTTTCTTGTCTATTCAAACTGGAATTACAAGAGAGCATTCAATGAAGCAAAACATAATCCCTCTATGACCATGTCAAGGTTTAATTCGTTTGTTATTCCTTACTGGACCCAAGAAAACCCAACTAATAATTATGCTCGATTAAACTCCAATATGGCCGGCGTCACTTACAACGTTTGGCAGGACATGTCATTCATCAGACTGGATAATATTTCCTTCGGTTATACCGTCCCCAGTCAGGTAGCTCAACATCTGAAACTTGAAAACCTCAGATTTTCACTCTCTGCAAGGAATGTCGCTCTATTCACAAAGAAATTTGTATTGTGGGATCCCGAATATGCAGGTCCTACTCCCTCTTATGTTACATTCGGTCTCAATTTCTCACTTTAATAAAATGTAATCATGAAATCAGTCAATATAAATATTCTGTTTTTTTCTACTCTCTTGCTTCTTTTGTCTGCTTGTTCAGATGATTTTCTGAAACCGAAACCGCTTTCAATTTTAACAACAGAGGCAGGTTTAGTGGATGCAACATCAATGTATGCAACGCTTGGTTCCAGTACCAGGAACATCCGTAATCATTATATGGATGGCACTTTTGCACCTTCCATGTTTACCGAATATCTCTTTACTGAGGTTATGATTGACGGTACTACCGATAAGACATTCCCAACCAGGGATATGAACAGATTGGTTATCCCTGACGGAGTGCTGAATGATGCCAGCTACAACCGCATTGGAACTATCTGGAATACATCGTATGACGCAATTAAAAGCGCTGTTATTGTTATCTCAAATATTGATGTGGCTGAATACAGCAGCGAAGAAGAGCGGAATGCTGTTTTAGGAACTGCTTATTTTCACCGGGCATTCTGGTATTATACGTTGGTACACCAGTTTGGAGATGTACCATGGATTGCTAATCAGATTAGTGAGCCAAAGCTCGATTTCTTTTCTACTAAACGGGAGGTAATTCTTGAACAGATTAAGAAAGATCTGGAGTTTTCTGTACAGTGGGTTCCTGAAAATACGCAAAGAGGTAAGGTATCCAGGGGAGCATGCAATCACTTGCTGACAAAGATATACCTTGCCCTGGGTGAATTTGAAAAGGCTATTGCGTCATCCACTGCGGTCATTAATGGAGGCTACTCATTGATGACAGAACGTTTTGGTGAGGACAAAAGTAATCCAGCAAGGAATGTTATCTGGGATCTTCACCGGCCACTGAATAAAGTTGCTCCCGATAATACGGAAGAGATTTTTTCTGTGATTGACCGTTACGGAATGACGGATAACGTCAAGAACGGAATGACCTCCATGTATATTTTTGTTCCAAACTGGGGGAATCAAACTAACGCCATTATGACGCCTAACGGTAATGTGGGGATGTCGGAATTACTCGGTTTGGAAATTCCTATCATTGAACAGATTGGCAGAGGCGTGAACAAAGGAAGAGGTACCAGTTATTACACACGATATATATGGGATGACCCCAATGATTTACGTCATGCACCGGGTAACTGGATGGTCATGGAGGATCTGGTCTATAACAATCCTAAACTAAAAACGCTGAAAGATCCATACTACGGCCAACATTTGCGATTATACGATGATGAAGGAAATATTCTCACGAAAGATACGATCCGTAACTGGACAGGTGGTTGGCCACATTATAAATTGTTTATGCCGGATCCCATTCGTGTGCAACCTCGGGGTGGAAATACCGACTGGTATGTTTTCAGACTGGCTGAAACCTATCTTTTAAGAGCTGAGGCTTATTTTTGGAAAGGTGATGTGGCTAATGCTATGGCTGATGTAAACATGGTGAGAAACAGGGCAGGTGCTGCTTCTTACATTGACGCTTCCAAATTCAATTTAGGTACTATCCTGGATGAGAGAGCCCGGGAGCTATTTTATGAAGAACCTAGAAAATCTGAGTTGACAAGAATAGCTTACATCTATGCAACTACGGGTAAACAATGTTACAATGGGAAGACTTATAGTCTGGCGAATTTTTCCAAAGCCAACTTCTGGTATGACCGAATTATGGAGAAAACAGAGTTTTTTAACAAGGGTGTAAAGACTGTTTCCGGCGATGAATTTACAATGAGCCCCTACCATGTATTGTGGCCTATACCACAAACGGTCATCGATGCCAATTCGATGGGTGTGATCAATCAAAATGAAGGTTATACAGGGTACGAAAATAATGTGGCGCCAATTGAATCCATCGAATAGAACCAAAGATGAATAAATTTATAAATCTTTTTTTCCTTTTTTTTCTGATCGAATTATCTGCCACCAGTAGAACGGTTGATGATACGGTTATTCCGGAGCGTGTCACTGTTGATGCCGCCTGGTGTTGGTTTTCAGATCCGCGTGCAGTATACCATAAGGGAATGCATGAAAAAATCTATTATGGATATATCAATCGCAAGGGAGATGTGAGGGTAAATTCGTATGATCTGCAAACAGGTGAGGAGGAGATGTTTGTTCTTCATTCTGAATTGGAAGTAGATGATCATAATGTACCCACTTTCCTTTTTCTACCCGACGGAAAGTTGCTTACTTTCTATAATCATCACAATGGTCATATCTTTATGCGTAGAAGCAAATATGCCGAATCTGTTCGTGAGTGGGAAGAGGAGAAGGTTATACTTGAAAAAGATTCCCTAAACAGATATTGTTATACAAATCCGGTAATGCTCAGCGGGGAGAATAACCGTATCTATCTATTCGGACGCAATATTGTCCGCAATAAATCGGGTGCTTATACTGACACAAGGATTTATTCGATCTACAGCGACGATTACGGTGAAACATGGAGTAAGGAGATAAATCTATTTGATAATCAGGGAAGAAATACACCTCAATATGTAAAGTATGCTTCAGATAATCAATCGAGAATAGACTTTCTTTTTACAGATGGTCACCCGAAACAGGATGCAGCTATCTCTGTATATCATATGTACTATCAGAATGGTAAATTTTGGCAGACCGATGGGGAGAAGATCTGTTCGTACAATGATGCTCCCGTTGTAATCGAAAAAGTGGATAAGGTGTATGATGCAGTTAAACACGGTGTAAGAGGATGGATATGGGATATAGCACTCGACAAAAAAAATCGCCCCGTGGTTACCTATGCCCGCTATCCCAGTGAAATGGAACATCAGTATCACTATGCCCGATGGAATGGAAAGGAGTGGAACGACACCAAAGTTACCGATGCAGGGAACTATATAACCATTGTTAAACCGGGTAAAAAGTTGCTCGAAGCGCATTATTCAGGAGGGATTGTCTTGGATCATAATAATCCCCAGACCGTCTTTCTCTCAAGAAAAATTGGTGACCGGTTTGAACTGGAAAAAAGGATTATCGGGAAAAATGGAAAATATCAAACATTTCCACTCACCCTGTCTTCCCCGAAAGACAATCTGCGCCCTTACGTGATATATGGCAAGAATGTAGGAAATCCCATTCTGATGTGGATGCAGGGTTTCTATTATCATTATACAGATTATGAAACAGATATAAGGATGATGGAGGTCGATAAATAAGGTATGTGTGCATTAACCTATCAATCAATATGAAAATGAAAGTGATCAGGATTCTTTTTGTCCTGCTGTTTCTTGCTTTGTCCATTACGAATGCTGTCAGTCAGCAAAAGTTTGGGATTACCATTACTCCGAATCATGAAGATT
>CAZCPI010000140.1:3153-6986 GCA_964500535.1 uncultured Bacteroidales bacterium | reverse complement strand
ATTAAATCTGTGAAAATTGCAGTTTCTACCGGAAACGGGAGCATTGATAAATCAACCATCAAAGAGCTAAAATTCAATGGTATAAATGAGTGCGTAATGCAACCCGGAGCTGTTGCTGTTTCAGACCCTGTGAAATTTAATCTTAAGCCCAGGATGGATGTTGCTATAACAATATATCTGGGAAATACTTCTCAAACAATTACAGGACATCCGGGCTCAAGAACCACTTCGTATATAATATCCGGTAACGATAAATCCGTCACTGAATTTTCAAACGCTGTAAAAACAGATCATTGGTATATTATCAGTGGCATTGATGTGGTTTCACCAAAATCGGCCGGAGCTGTTGCAATCATCGGCAACTCGATAACTGACGGTAGAGGTTCAGGCACAAACTTACAAAATCGCTGGCCGGATATTCTGTCTGAAAGGTTGTTAAAAAACAAAGGGACTGAAAAAGTAAGTGTTTTAAATCTGGGTATCGGAGGTAATTGCGTACTCAGAGGCGGCCTGGGACCAACTGCATTAAGAAGATATGACAAAGATATACTTGGCCAGTCAGAGGTTAAATGGGTTGTAATTTTCGAAGGTGTAAATGACCTGGGTGGCACACCTGACGTTGAAGATATAGCTAATAAAAAAGCTGATGACCTGATTGATGCTTATAAGCTAATGATAAACAAAGCGCACGAAAAAGGGCTTAAAGTATATGGTGCAACAATAATGCCCTTTAAGAAGAATGGTTATTATAAACCTTACCGTGAAATGGCAAGGAATAAAGTTAACGATTGGATCAGGACGAGTGGAGCTTTTGATGCTGTAATTGATTTTGACAAAGCTATAAGAGATCCTGCAGACACAGCGTGCATGCTCGAGTCCCTTCAGGACAATGACTTCCTGCACCCCAATCAGGCCGGGCACAGGAAAACAGGAGAATCTGTTGATTTGAATCTTTTTAAATAAAGCAATGCGCGCCGGAATTGAACATCCTCGCCGCAAGCAGCGAGGATTCTTCTATTATATATAGGAATTTTGTGCATTTCCTACTGCTTTGCAACATTGAATGCGCGCACCGGAATTCAATCTCTTATTAACTTGACAGGAGTAAAGGGTATATCATTAATTACTTTAAGAAAATAAAATCCTTTTTTAAGGTTGTTCCCGACAGTTCCCGAATGCATCAGCATCCCTCTCTCTATTGTTTTTCCTGACATATCGACAATTTCATACTTTATCTCATTTGACAACGTATTTGATTCATAATAAAAACAACCGGATGAAGGATTTGGGTAGATGGATAAATTCACCTGAGAAATTGTTTTTATACTATTGATTTCTTCCGGTTTAAACTGAACTGTATTCAAATAAAATGCGTTTTTACCTCCTTTAAACCTGAAGAAGATATCGTGTTGGCCTGAAACCGGAGGTATAGTAGCTTCAAATGCTTTCCAGACTTCACTACTACCGGTCGAGGTAATTTCTATTTCCGCAAGTTTGGTTCCGCTATTTTCCAGATCATCCATCCAGATTTCCAGTATACCTCCTGAAACAGATGATGCTGAAACCTCTATCCGGTTAGCGTTTCTTAGGGTATTACCAGTTTGAACTCCTCCCAGCATAAACCAACCGCCAAGTGAGGATAAATTAGTAATAACCTTTCCCACAGATTTACTTACTGTCTGTACTCCATAATAATTCTCTCTTCCGGCCAAAGCAAGTTTTGAAAATCCGTCACGATAATAATAATTGTCAAAATATGCTGTTGCACCTTTAGCAAACAGTCCCTGACTATTACCTACCCAGGAATTATAATTTTCCTGACCTTTATCCAAATCAGAAACGTTTATTGAGTTCCCAACCTGAGTCCAAATGATTCCGTCTCTGCTAAAATATCCGGTGAGGATGTGCTCTTTCCTTTCAATTTTAAGCCAAACTGTATCTCCTATCGTATTCGGGGTTTCATAGTATGTTGACATAAATGAAAACGAAATTTTCTTTGTATCTTTAAATAAACTGGTTAATTTAACAGATTTCGACATATTTCCATTGGTAATGTATAAACCTGCTGCCTGGCCGTTTTTTACAGCATTTAGGTTAACTTTTGTGACAAAAGAATAATAATGACCTGCGTCTTTTTGCAATATATGACAACTGTCGTTGCCCGGAGTTAAAGTTATCCATCCAGGTCTGTACTTCAATGAACTTTTAATTGCATTTGAAGGATTGAGAAAGTGCCAGCAAAGATTTAGGGTCTGATTCTCAAACTCATCTGATCTTGGCAGCTTCCAGGGTATTATATTTTTGTTTTCCAAAGAAGGTTTTACTAACGGAGAGGTTGTCGGAGCTTTACCTGTTGGTTTTCCGTTAGTACTCCAGATTATCTGATGTAACAATCCCTGACGACCTTTTCCGTCCCATGAATCTCCGTTAAGATTTTCATAGCTGTGAGAAATTGTCCACCATGTACTGTCTTCGAGCATAAAGGGTTGAGTAATATGGTTAGGACTCCTGAACATTACACTACCATCAGTAACATTTTCAAAAAAGTTACCCATGGCTTCCCAGCTCAGAGAATCAGAAGTCAGGGTTCTTGATCTCAAAACGTATTGGCCGCCGGCAACATTACCTGCAATAAAGTAGTAATACCAGCCGTTTCTTTTGCACATGACAGGGCCTTCAGCCCAACTGTATTTCTTATTTGTATTAACCCAATCCAGTTTAATTATTTTTCCTGTTAGATGACCATTAGTGCCGATTTGTTGAATTCTGTTTATGAACTGACCGGGTTTAATCAACATATATGGTGTCCCGTCATCGTCGACAAAAATCGAATTGTCGTAACCAATAGGTCCTGTATCTGCAGTAGTATTAACTTTTACCGGAGAGGTCCATGGTCCTTTTGGATTTGAGGCTTTGCAAAAGTATTGACCACCGCCTGCTGTGTTTGAAAAATAAAACCAATAAGAATTGTAAAAATACGAAAGCGTACCTCCCCAAATACCTGCTGCTGGTGCAGATCCTGCTAAACCGGACCAATTTGAAGGAACAACTCTTGTTATATTCTCCCAGTGAACAAGATCTGTTGAATGATAAATTGGTGAAAAAGGATTGAAGTGAAAGCAGGATCCTGAAGCATAAAAATCATTTCCAACTTTTAAAAGCGATGGGTCCGGATGATCACCGGGTAAAACCGGATTAACGTATGTTTCTACGAAGTTATAGTTCCTGGAGGGATCAACATTTGTATTTAATGATGATCTCAATACATTATTATTTGTATCAGCAAGAGTATAAACGGAAATAATTAGCATTAAGCAAAAAAGGAAATGTTGTCTTTTCATCAGATATCTACAATTTTCAAACCTGTCTTTTTAAAAAAAACAGGTGGGAACCCTCTGAAGAGTCCTCACCTGCTATATTAAATCTATCGATCTTAAAAGAAATTATTTGAGCATAATCTTCTTAACATCAACTGTACCATTATCATAAATGGTCTTGACAATATTCATACCTCTGATTAGGTTGTTTGTACGTGTTCCCTGTATTGTGAAATACTGAACATCGATAACTTTACCCTTTTCAACATTACCATTCTTCAGGCCGGTGTAATTGAAACCTTCAGCTTTGTTGACCATCCAAAGTGCAGGGTCTCCCCAGAATAAGCTTGGTGTAAAGCCCGGATACATTCCGGTATGAATTCCCAAAGTAAATGAACCATTTGTTATAGGAACATTCTTGATAACCGTAGGAGTTGCAGGTAATCCGAAATTATCTACCCTGAAGTCGATTTTTGTAGTATCACTACCTACAATTACATAGAAATAGTATATACC
>CAZCPI010000140.1:0-3053 GCA_964500535.1 uncultured Bacteroidales bacterium | reverse complement strand
ATTTGAGTATTAAGATTATTAACCATTTCGTCATTGTCATAAAGTTCATTTCTTGCATAGTCAAGGCTTAAAGAGTCAACACCAACTTTTAAAGCTGAGTTTATGGCTTTATTCAAACGATATGTCAAAGCAGGGACACCATTGTTTACCCAATTCTGGAATAATGTATTGTAGAATAATAAAGTATCACCGGCTGTTTTAACTGCAGGATCATCCTTAAAATCAACATTGGCATATTTAGTTGCAGCATCAATCAATTTAGGATATGATGGAAGTTTTGCAAATTTTTGAGTTGCATATGTTGAAATCTTAGTATTAGCAGTAGCCAGATTTGAAGTATATGCATCAACATTCTTAACATGACTAATCAAAGCATCATTATAGGCAAGAACTTCAGCTGCAGCTTTTACATAAGCACTTGGAGCAGTGCTCTTAAAGGTTGAATAATTTTCAATAGCCCATTTCAGATTATCCCTGATCATTCCCTGATAAATCGAAGAATCACTTGCTGTATATGTACCCTGAGCTACTCCGATTGCAGCAGCCAGCTTACCTTTATATTGCGCAGCAACTGAAGGTACTGATATCATTCTTATATTACCAAAAGCTGTTGAAGCCCATCCTGCATGACTTTCCCACTCAAGAACGTAATCGTCTGTAGCATCAAGGAAAAATGTATTTGATGTTACAGCTGATCCAAGGACTTTAACATTGCTACCATTTTTACAATCAAAAGCAGATGAATAGGAAGCCTTTTCATATACTATCTGATCTTTTGAGTTTTTCACACGGAAATTGAAAGCTCCTGTAGTAACACCATTCCAGTATGCCGAATTGAAAGTCAAAGTATATTTTCCGGCTTTTAAATTCAATTTATAACCATCCAAAGTTCCGTAATATATACGTACAGTATCTTTATCTCTGGCACTAAAATAAAAACCATAATCAAAATCACCGCCCGCAATGAATTTCTTCAAACGTGAAGCACTAGCTCCGGTAAGATAACCTGTTTTTAAATCATTATTAGCAGGAGTTTTACTTGCCTGAAGTCTTACCCAACCCGCTGGGATAACGTTATCAGCATATGCAGCTGCTGCCCATACCTTATTTGAATTGTACACAGTATCGATTGACCCTGATGCAGATTCTCCCATTGAGAACATAATTTGGTCGTCCATATCAGCAGGGATACCCTGTTCACTTGTTATATTTGATACGGTGATCATATAATCTCCCGTGAAAAGATTTTTCCCGGCAGGAACATTAAAAGTTAATGTATTCTGGAAACCTTTTTCCTGAAGTTCAAGAGCAAATTTTCCAGCAGGACCTGCCATATTTGCTTTAGCCTGAGTACAATCAATTTTTTTACTATATGTAAATTTATAAGATGTCTTGTCAGTTGGCAAGTCAAATGATTCATTTTCAGGATCAGCTGATTTCAGGAAAGGAGGATTATAAATAATTGAACTACCTGTAAGATTAATATCATATTCAGCTACTTCTTCCTCAAAATCAAGAACTCTTTTATCAGAAGATGCGTTGAAAGCATCTGGACGCAAATCTCCTGTATATTTCAAAGCAAGCAAATCATTTTTAGGATTTGTAAAGCTTACTTTGATTTTGCCTTCAGCAGAATCATCAAGATAATCTGTTTTCAGGAAAATAAAGAAACCGTTAGCCTGAACTTCAACAGCCTCAACATCAAGAGCAACACCGTCATTAGTTACATAAACACAGTTTGATGGCAAACTTGCGGTTGAATAATCTTTGCCTTCACGTAAAGCAGCTCCATTGTAATCATATCCGAAATCTACCTTAAGAACATCTCCGTGATATGTAATACCTTTGATGCTTGATTTCTTAATACTGATATCATCAAGATAAAAAACACCGGGAGTATAAGCTGCAACTTTTAAAAAGTATTTCAGTGCAACATCTGAAGTAGCTTTAGGATTTACTGATTTATAATAAGCTTTTTGAACATCATCATTGCCATAATAGCACATCTGAGTTACTTTTTTCCAGTTATCCTGTGTGAAACCGGAATTCCATGCTTCATAAGTCTTATTGTTCTTACCGACAAAATTAACTTCACCATTATCATCACCAACGCACAATGCAGAAACAATAGTAGTATTGCTTGTGGTTCCGTTAATAGTAAAACTAGGATCGGCCTTAACCCAATAAGATACCCTGTAAGAGGTATTTGGCTGGATTGGAATGTTTCTGAATTTCATAGCACGCTGAGAAGCAGTTGCAGTTAAGAGTGCATTATTCAACATAAGAGAGTAATTACCAGTATGTGACATACTGTTAATTGAATCGCGGGTATCACTAGGTAAGAAACCTCTGTACTCAAGATTACCAACAGGTAAAGCATGAGAAGGGTACTCGAAACCATAGTAGAAAACCTCCTGAGACATTACTGACAGACTTGCTATCAGCAACCCAAACATAAGTAAGAGTTTTTTCATAGTTTTAATTAATTAAGTGAGTACTGGTTAAAAAAATATCTGTTTTTATTATTTTAATGGCAAATACCATTTGTTTCTGTCTAACAATTTATTATATAATTCCTGATTTAAAGAACCATTTCTGGCAGCAACCTTTCCGGCAAGAAAACTGTTATCATTTCTTCTCATTGAGAACCTCATGAGATCATAAAAACGGTAACCTTCGAAGCTTGTTTCCAGCGCCATTTCATCACAAATCAGGTTTTCAACATATTTAATACTATCTTCTTTAGAAGCAAGCGCAGGTATTACATAATATTTATTTGCATGAGTATCACCCGAACCTCTTGAGTGTAAACCTATAGTATTTTCTTCCGTGAAATTACTTTTATTCCAGTTCAGGAAGCTGTTTCCGGATGCTGCCACAACCTCCAATGAATCTGCATATTTCTTAATTTTATCTTGAGTAAGACCATACTTCAATTCAGTAAATGCTATCGTTGGATATCCTGCCCTGTTAATCGCTTCAGCCATCCTTAAATATACTAAAGTTTTACGATATAAATTCACATTTCTTGAGAACTTGCTTATTGATTGATA
>CAZCPI010000139.1:0-7020 GCA_964500535.1 uncultured Bacteroidales bacterium | reverse complement strand
CAGAAACACCCTGAAAAACATCAGGGACTTATAGTTCGTGTCGCAGGATACAGCGATTATTTCAATGATCTTGGCACAGACCTTCAAAATGAAATAATACTAAGGACAGAGCACGAATCTGTTTAAAAAATATTTAACTTTAATGCTGTTTCATACCCGGCCTTTAATCAGGTCGGGTATGATTCATAAAACTCAAATTCCATGATTAAAAAAACAGTTATTTTCTTTGTTACCCTTTTTGTAACAATTTCATTTGTTTCTGCACAATACAAACAGGAAATAAAAGTTTTGCCATTAATGGAGACTGATACTACAGCAGCAGGACAAAAAATCCATTACCCTGAAGGCGGTAAAGAGCAGATTACAATGTGTAAAGTCATAATACCTCCGGGTAAAAGTACAGGCTGGCACAAACACGAAATACCGGTTTTCGCATTTGTTGAAAAAGGCACTTTATCTGTTGAGCTTGAAGGCGGAAAGGTAAACAATTTCCCTGAAAACTCTACATTCGCAGAAGTAGTCGGCATCTATCACAATGGAACAAACAAAGGCGATTCTGATGTCGTACTTGTTGCCATATATCTCGGACTTAAAAACCGGCCACTTTCTATAAAAAAATAAGAAAGATGAAGAGATTAAATGAATTGTCATTATCAAGATATTTGATTCTGTGTTTGATAGCTTTGCTTTCCGCATCATGCGAATTAAAAATAAACGGAACATTTGGTGATAATTATTCCTATCCCGGGTCTAAACGCGATGCAATTTTGAAACAAATCATGCCTCCTGAAATACCTCAAAAAACTATTTCAATACTCGATTTCGGAGCGGTTCCGGATTCTGTAACGGATTGTAAACCTGCTTTAGATAAAGCAATCAAATCATGCCTTGCAAATTTAGAAACCAGGATCATTATACCTCCCGGAGTTTATTTGATTGAAGGACCAATTCATTTGGCCAGCAATATTTGTCTGGATATTCAAAAAGGAGCAAAACTTAAATTCAGTAACAATCCTGAAAAATATCTACCAACAGTTCTCACAAGCTGGGAAGGGACTATGCTTTACAATTACAGTCCTTTTATTTACGGATACAATCTTAAAAACGTTTCAATAACCGGTGAAGGTGTAATTGATGGTAATGCTACTGAAACATTTGCAAAATGGCCTGACCTGGATGACAAAGATCAGCGATTAAGCCGTGACATGAATCACAGTAATACTCCTTTGGATAAGCGTATTTTTGGTGAAGGACATTATCTGAGACCACAATTGATGCAATTTCTTGAATGTAAAAATATTCTCATTGAAGGTGTTACGATTCTGGATTCTCCGTTCTGGTGTTTACATCTGCTAAAGTCTGAAAATATCACTGTCAGAAACATAAAATTTCATGCATACAACAAAAACAATGACGGAATTGACCCCGAATATTCCAGAAATATTCTGATTGAAGGAGTTGAATTTGATAATGCAGATGATAATATTGCCATCAAAGCAGGCCGTGATCATGAAGGCAGACTTACAAAAAAGCCTTCCGAGAATATCGTTATAAGAAACTGTCTTTTTAAAGGACTTCATGCTGTGGTAATCGGCAGCGAAATGTCCTCCGGAGTTCAAAATATTTTTGTTGAAAATTGTAAGTCAGGAGGTTATCTTAAAAGGGGAATTTATCTTAAATCAAACCCTGACAGGGGTGGTTTCATCAGAAATATTTATATAAATAATGTTTCATTCGGTGAGGTGGAGGACTGTTTCTACATAACTTCGCATTACCATGGTGAGGGCAAGGGATTTGCGACAGAGATACATGATGTTTTTGTAGATAGCATGACTTGCAAAAAAGCAAATTCATCGGCTCTTGTCATTCAGGGATTTGCAGAAAAAAAAGTTCATGATATTCATTTTTCGGAAGTCAGGGTCGATACTGCAGCTAATTCCTTAAGCTTTACTGAAACAAAAAATATTATATTAAATAACGTAGTAATAGGTAATGAGGTAACTGTCCCCACACACGTCAAATAGTATCGATTTGCTTTTTTTCTTTTTTCCTGAAATCAAATCTGAAAAATGAAACCGTACTTGAAATTATTTCCATCGTGTTTCCGATAATAAGGATATAAGATCCCACATTGTAGTTGAAATATATCCAGAGCCAACCGCAAATAAAGAAGATTATCCTGATAATCTTTGTATTAGATTGCCAGGTTGCATAAGTGTAAAGTATTGTAATGAAAATAGGAATCAGGCTTAATGGTTTCACATATGTCAAAGCACCTACACCAAACAATAGCAAAATAAAAAGTATAAGTAAGTAAACACTGACTTTCCTGCCCTTTCTCTCAATAAGAAAAATCGTTAATAACCTGATAATTGATACTATCGAAACAGCTGCCGCAGAAACAGCATCAAGCATCGCGTAGTGAAGACAGTAAAAGATACTTGCGACAATCTGAAGTTTTAGAATATCGGTTTTGTTCTTTAACTGAACACTCGATACCCATGAAACCAAAGCAAGTAAACCCAGTATTTGTATGAAAATATCCAATTAATATCTTTTTAATTTTCGGGCATAAAAGTAAAAAAAAATAAAAGAAATCCCGCCTTTTGAGCGGGATTCTTACTATTCATGAATGACTTTAATGGTTTTCCATTTACCTTTCCTGTAACGCTTGTACATTACATAACAAAATACCAGATACACAAAAACCATCACAGACCATCCGATATACAAAGGCATTTTAAATACATAAAAGGTTAGCAATAACATCGGTATGAAAGCCCAGTTTGCTGAAACCGAAACCAGCATTGTATAAAAAGTATCTCCTGCTCCTCTTAATGTTCCGACCATGGCAACCATGAAAGCCTGAGCCAAAACATACAGAGATGCAATCCTTATCATCATTTTTGCGATAGGTACCGACTGTTCAAATGTAGCGCTGTATTCTGCAGGGTGATACACTCTTACAAGGATTTCCGGTATCATCAGGAATAGCAAAAGTATTACTGACGAATATATCAACCCTGCTTTCATAGCCGATACAGCAGACTTCTGTGCAAGTTCAGGATTCTCTGCCCCCATATAACGACCAGCAAGGCTCGTTACGGCTATTTCAATACCTACCAATGGTATAAATGAAACCAAATCCCAGTTAAACATTATGGTAGTCGCTGTAGCTTCTGCACTTCCCTGCGACTGGAAAATCAATGTCATAAAATAAAATGCCAGGAAATTCATAAAAAACTCCAATCCTGCCGGCGAACCATACCTGAAGAGTTTCTTCATAATTGTCCAGTCAAAATGGAATGATTTCATTACCGAATATCCATGTCTTATCTTAGGCATAAAGTACGCGATTAAAAGTACCACCAGTGCTGAAACACTACCTGTTACAGTTGCTATTGCTGCTCCTCTTACTCCCATGGGTTCAAAACCCAGCTTACCATAAATCAATATATAATCGAGCACAACATTAACAATCATAGCTGTTATTGTAGCAGTCATAACAATCTTAGTCTTTCCGATGCCCGAGAAGAAGCAGGACATCGTTTGTCTCATCATACCAAAAAGGCTTCCATAAACAAGGATATTCAGATATTGTATCTGAAAACCAATCTGGCTTTCAGGTAAACTTAACAAACCATATGATGAAACCACTAACGGTTTCGCCAAAAGTATTAACGGCCATGCTATTACCGTAATCAATACTGCCTGGAATAAAGCTTTAGGAGCATTATTATACTCTTTGGCTCCATAATACTGGGCAATCAATGCTGTGGAATATCCCGTAAGTCCGATAATAAAAAACGTCATCATCTGATATGAAACACCTCCACTCAAAGCAGCATTCATCTGCTCAGAACCTACCCTTCCGAGAAATAGCCTGTCTGTCAGTGTCATTACTCCATCACAGGCTGTCGAAATCATCATAGGAAATGCAATTGACAGCAAATCCTTTAACCCTCCCGGTTGATTATAACCGGTAGAGAACTTTTTTATTAAAGACATAAAACTGAATTAAAATTACCGACAGACCGAAAAGCCAATAAAATGACAATAAGAGAAGCGATTTAGCCGGATATAGTATATAGATGCAGAAAAAAATAAATTGTTAACTATAAATACAATTATATACATTTTTTTTGTCTACCCATTTTATCGGCATTAATCATTGATTCAAGTATAATAGCAGGATTAATAGTCACCGCCTCGTGATAAATTGGTGACCCGGACTCACAAACTTTTATTGCCGCTTTCATAAGATAATCATTTGAAACATCCTTTAATCCAAGATCTTCTAATGTCGTTGGTAAACCAATCTTTTCACAAAAACCATATACCTGTTCCATTATCACAGCTGATACATTAGTCAGATGCAAACCTGCCAGTACCCCAAAAGCAACCTTTTCTCCATGAAAATAAGAGTGCGTTTCAGGCAATATAGTCAAACCATTATGAATAGAATGAGCTGCTGCTAAACCACTGCTTTCAAAACCAATACCACTTAAAAGAATGTTTGCTTCAGTTATATATTCAAGTTCAGGGGTTATAATCTTTAATGCTAAGTCATTCTTTGCTTTTTCACCATACTTAATCAGTGTTTCGTAACAAAGTCCGGCAAGATGGATTCCGGCTCTGGTACTAAGCCCTCCACACTCGTTCACAGACTTGGTTTCATCACACGACTTAGACTCAAACCATGTTGACAAGGCATCCCCCATACCTGCTACAAGAAATCTTACAGGAGAATGTGATATGATATCCATATCTACCAGAACAATTGCCGGATTCATTTTCTGATATTCAACATTCATAAACTCACCTTTTTCAGAATAAACAACGGCACATCCACTGCAAGGTGCATCAGTCGATGCTATGGTCGGTATAATTATTACAGGTATTGAAGCCCTGTCAGCAACTATTTTAGCGGTATCAATGACTTTACCTCCACCCATACCAATCATCACATCATACTTACCTGATAAAACAATTTCCAGTATCCTTTGAATTTCTTCTTCACAACATTCACCTCTGAAAGTCTCAGTATTAATCATATTTAATGGTATCCTGCTTCCAAAAGTTGGTATAACTTTACCGGTTACTGTGCTTGATGCAAGCAACAATCCTTTTTTCCCGAATAAATTAACAAATTCAGATAATTCATTCAGAACACCTTTACCCTGAATGTATTTTCCCGGAAAAACAGCTTTTACATTCATATTGTCAGTTTTTTATTTTAACTATGTAAGAAATTCATCAAATTTTATCATCAGTATAAATGTCAGACATTTTTCATCAAAAAACTAATAGTAAGCAAACTTTTTAAATATATCATTGTTTTATCATAGATACTTGATATTATCCATTAATAATGACTAACACATACTATTATGAAAAAGAATTTAGTTACACTGGTTTTGTTGATTATCTCATATGTTACAATCAGCGCACAGGTTTCACCTTATCTTGATAAAGGCAAAAGTGGTCTTGGTGTCTATGCTGCTTATGAAGAAGGGTATGATTTTACCGGATACCATGGTGTACTCGCATACTCTCTTGGTACAAAATTTGATATTTCGCTCTGTCTTTCTCAATCTTTTTACAACCAATGGGCTGAAGATCTCTTAAATCTTGATGCCAAAGATATTTATTACTCCGGTCAGTTTACCTGGTGGATGTTTAAAGAAAAACTCACTTCAAACATTGAGGTAAATGTGGGACCAAACATTGGATTTGAATACAGCAAATATACTGATTATATTTATGCAGGGGGGCAATACGATGGGTATGTCGGCGGCTGGATAGGTTTAAATTGTAATGTTAATTTCTTTCTTCCGAAGAAAATAATTTTTCAACCTCATTTAATAATCAGCAAAGGATTCGGCTTTGATAAATATACCACATCCGGCATTCAGGACAATGAATTTTATTATGGCACAACTGCCACTTATGGTGTTTCAATCGCGAAAAAAACCAGAGATGACAGTGTTATATATTTATCAGTAGAACAAAGCAACAGTAATTTCAACCAGCACAACACATATTATTTCGGAGCGGGATATGTGATTCCTTTCTAACCTGAATGAATATTGTTAGCGTAATAACTATTGTAAATACTATAGTTTCAACTCCTTTTTCTAAAACGAAAATTAAAAATTTTAAAGGGCTTTTATACACTATTTTCGCAGAGTATTCAATTATTATATTTATTATTGATTTACAGATTATTAGAAGTCCTAATAATGCAATTAATCAATAAAGAAAAAAGAAAAATAATTATTGAATATTTAACTACAAAATAATGCGTTTTTTCTTGTTTTTTTGAATCTGTTTTCATACATTTGAATCAATACTAAAGCGTGGTATTGCAAAGCTTTTAAGGTGTGGCTGATAAAGATTATGATAAATTTCGCAATTCGTTATTGAGAAATAATGGATGAGCCGAAAAAATCAGATCTGTTCGACGAGACAATTGCATGGTTTATCAATGACAATGTCAGAAAATAAATGAGTGCCTGCCTGAAAACAACTTATAAGTTCCCTGACTAAATGAGTGATATCCGAAATGGGAAGGAAGCTACAACTTTGCAGTCTGACATGATGATGACATAATATCCGTAAGTGAAGATAAGCTGTATTGGGCGGTTCCGGAAATTATACCTGAAATGAAGGATGAGAACTTATCCGGGAAATGAAGAGATAAAAAAAGAGCAAAAGCCGATATTAAGTAAATCTCCGTAAGAACTAAACAAGTGTCGTCCGAATAAGAATGATATAACAATATTGTTCAGAAGATGAGTGTTGAATAGTTTATAGATATAGTCACTTCAACGAAGAGCCATGTTTTAATACCGGAATTGGAGAGTGATCTGTAAAAAGGTCGCTCTCTTCTTTTTTATACAAACCTTTAATAAATACTGTATAAGCACTGCTGCATGCAATAAACAAACAGCAGTGCTCATTATAAAGAATCAATTTCTGATTAGTTTCCCTGTCTTTCCGACGCTTCCGTTCACGTAA
>CAZCPI010000138.1:0-7028 GCA_964500535.1 uncultured Bacteroidales bacterium | reverse complement strand
CAGAATAAAAATCTGCAGGTCTGTCGCCACCGCCTGTTTTCCAGAAATCCCATCCGACTATATAATCCACAGCACTGTATTTTGCAGATATATTTTTATCGCTGTTCATTGTTACATTTAAATCCGCACTTGTTTCACCAGAACTCCAGTCAGTGAAAGTAAGTATTGGATTATTTCTTGCAGATAATGTGACTAAAGTGCCATCCTCATACATTTTTTTACCTTCCGCTATCGTTGCTGCAGGTGATGCAGACACCATATAATCACTGGCTCCACCTTCAACTAAAACATCAAGGGAATAAGTGTTTACAGCAGAGAAAACAGCTGAAAGGTTTAGGTTTCCATTTAATTTTACGTTATACGGATTTTCAGAAGAAACCACAGAACCATCAGGACCTGCCCAGTGTGAAAACCTGTAACCAAAATTCTTTGTCGCGGTTAATGCGACATCAGTACCACGGTCAAACGCCTTTCCAACAGGGAATGTACTGACAGATCCGGCACCAGCAGGAGAAACTGAAATATTTAATGTATCAATTGTAACATTAGCAATTTCACCACTTACCTTACCTGCAATTACAACATTGGCAAGACCAACCTGCTTGGTGTTTCCAAGCGAATAAATAAAAACCTGAAGTGCAAACTCACCTGTGGATGCAGGAGGAGGAGTAGCGGTAAGGTCATAAGATACATGAGTAGGTTGATTATTGTTGTTATTACGATTTGGCGATATTCCAGTACCCAGAGTTGCAAGAGTACCATCAGAAGATTTCCAGACAATATCAATCTTACCTCCGTCAGTACCAAATCTCATACAATCAAATGAAATACTGGTTGGCACAAAATTCAAACCTGTTTTTGGTCTGAGATTAAACGATACATAATCTTCAGCAGTCACAGAGTTACTCTGTACTTTTGGTTGAAACCTTGAGAATGTAAATCCGGAATATGAACTTACAGAACTATAAGTAATATTACTACCGATACCAACATAATTTGAGCTGAAATAGCTTTCAGCATCGGTTGAAAAAGTTGGTACCTGACCAGGCGTACTTAATGTAAACGGCCAGGTTATAGTTGCCGTTGCATCAACATTTGTCGCAGCCCAAATTATGCTGAATGGTAGCATTGATACAAATGCCAGTAATAAAGGCATTGTAAACATGTAAAATTTTATTCTCATACTTATTTGTTTAAGGTTATCAACGTAAAGATATCTCAACTCTGATAAGTATGATTCAAAAAATTGACAAATATGTTCTACTTTTTATCAAATTTTTTTATTAAAACGGACATGTATCTAATTAATCACCTTTTCGTTACAAACAAGACCATCCTCAAATAAAACTCTTTTCACAGCAACGCCTTTGTAATTATACGGAAAAACACTACCCAGTAATTTACCGCTCATAGAATAATACTGAGTCTTTTTGAGTTTGGCATCAGAAGTAATTTTACGTATTTTCTTTAATGACGAAATAACAGGATTCACACTAACGGGATTTACGCTTTCAAGTGTAGGTTTGACTTTAATAATCTTTCCCTGGTCATCAAACTGCAATCTGTCAATGCATACTTCTCTGTGAATACCGGGCTCTTTATTTATATATTCTCTGTTTATCCTGTGATAAACAATGTACCATTCATCCTTCCCTGGTATCTGCAAAACAGAATTATGAGCAGGTCCATAAATGAAATTTGCAGTATCCTGGATTAGCACAACAGGTTCTTCAGCAACGGTTATCGGACCTGCAGGCGATGGTGAAGTACCATAAGCTACGTGATAATTAGGTGATCCTGTATCATCAACAGACCAGAGGAAATAATACAAACCTTTGCGATAAAATACATATGGGGCTTCTCTGTATGCATAATCCTGCAAAGTACCTCCTTCTGGGGTTATTACTTTAATAGTGTTTTCCTTTATTGAGAGCATGTCATCATTCAATTCTGCAACAGCCATATATCCGTTACCCCAGTAAAGAAAGCTTTTGCCGGATACCGGATCCGTAAAAACATCAACGTCAATCTGTTGTCCTCTGCCAGTAGGTGAAGACTTTACAATTGAAGCGCCGGAATCAATAAAAGGTCCTTCAGGATTATTTGCAACCGCTACACCTATTTGTTTGTTCGATCCTGCATTACCACTAAAGTAAAAATAATATCTGTACGAACCGTCAATCAGTTTTTCTTCAATGGCCGGAGCCCAGGCATTACCGGTTGCCCATACAGCCTGATTTGCGCCTAAATCAATAGCCCTACCCTCATATTTCCATTCCACAAGATCGGCAGAAGAGTAAACTTCAAAATATGTACCGCCCCAGCCGGGGAAACCATCAGTAGTAGAATATATATAGAATCTTCCTGTTTTCTTTGAATACATCACTTCAGGATCAGCGTGGAAACCGGGCAAAACAGGGTTTACAAATTTTCTTACATCAACCATGTAATCCAGATTTGGTTTCCCCTGCATTGAAAAAGTATATTTTAAAGGACCTTTTGAAAAATCCTTAAATTCTGCTGGAGTAACATTTGTACCTGCGTAACCGTAAAGCTCAGGATTAAAAGATTTTATATCAGTACCATATCCAACTGGTAATAAAACTGTTTTTGTATCATGATCAATTTTAACATGAGCCTGTCTTATATTAAGGTTTCTGGCACCCAACGGAAGATTTGACAAACCTGAAGCCGGCCATTTAGCCAGTAAACGTTTTGCTTCTTCAGCTGTTATTGTGATAGTAGTCCCGTGTCTTGGCGTAAAACTCCCGGATGTTGAAGTATTACAAATAAAACTGAAATTCTCAAGATCACTGCTTGAACAAAACTGGTAGAAACCATTCATATAACAATCATACATCAAAATCCAGTCATTTGAATTTATTTTCCTGAAAACACCAGAGCCTTCAACTGAAAGTGTTGTTTGTTGCAGATATTTGTAACCGGCCACCCAGGGTCCCTTTAGGCTTTTTGAAGTCGCTTTTTGTATGCCATTTCCCTGTCCTTCCGTTTTGAAGAAAAGATGATACTCTCCATTTGCAAAAACGATATCACCGTCGATAGTATTCGCACCGTGATCATATAAAACTTTAGGTTGAGTCAAATCAGTAAAATCCTCATTTGCATACGAATAATAAATCATATAATGATTCTGACTCTTTTTACCGATTGAAAAATAAACCATATATTTCCCTTCTTCCTGATCATATATCGTCTGTGGTGCCCAGACCTGAGTCAAATCATTTCTGTCAAATAATGCCGGCCATTTTGAAGGAAAATCGATTGCCGTGTGTTTCCAGTTTATCAGATCATCTGATTTCAGAAGTACTAATCCATCATTTGATGACCAGCCTTCACCAGACCTCATATCTGTTACAACCATATAAAAAGTCTTACCATCTTCACCTCTCAGGATATGCGGATCTCTTACAGCTTTTTTAATTGCAATTGTATCCGAACTCAGGATTCTGTTGCCATTATTTAGTGGAGTGTAATTATAACCATCCATACTCAATGCAAACTTTATCTGTTCGTCAGACTGTGCGTTTCCGGTAAAATAGGCAAAAAGATATGCATCCATTCCTTCATCTTCAGCCACATTAACCTGAATATCAAGACTATCAATATAATCACCACTTTGTGCAGTGATTCTCATAATTACAGATTTCTTTCCTTCACCTTTGGGTGATAGTTTACGTAGCTTTCCGTTGTTTGATATGTACTCCTGATTCAGAGATTTCCATCTTAAAACTGAGCCTTCATATGATTTAAATGGTAAATCAAGATCACTCCTCAGGTTCTGAATATTTTGTTTAAGCTTTATCATACTTAAATCAAAATCAACACATTCCTTTCCGGCAATTTTGGGTAAGACCCTTAAAACAAACTGCTTTTTATCTGAAACCGATCCTTTACTAATGGTAGCTTCCAGAGTGACAACAACTTCCTTCTGTCCGTATTCAGGTCTGTTTACAACACCACCTGAACTTAAAACGAATTCATTTGATGATTTCCATGAAATAGTAACATCATTTTCTCCTGTAAGTGGCAATGTGATATTTTGAGTAACGATATCGGTTTCACCAATTTTAAGTGACTCTTTCAATTTGGCTATCTGTTGTTGAAATAAAGGAATATTTATACTTTCGGCACTTTTCGAAAGACCTGATATCGAATCATCAGAAAGTGCCCCATCATAAACCCTGAACTCATTGTATTTAGCACCCTTAAGGTAGTTGTCATTCTTATAACATGATTTGCCAAGGAAGTTGTATTGGGTGATGCCAAGAGCGCTTGGAGCCAGATTCATAGAAGCGCTTACCTTTTTAACGATGCCATCAATAAAAATACTGCCTACACCGTTTTTCTGTCTGTAAACCAAATTACACCATCTCTCTTTAGGGAATGAGTTGCCAGTTTGCAGACCTACTTCATTTGAATAGTTAGTTTTTGTTATCGCGTATCTGGTTGAGTTTGCCCCAAAGAAAATACATCCGTTTTTTGTTCCGGCAATATCAGTTGAATTGGCAAAAGTAAAAATGAAATTACCGGCTGAACCCAAGGCTGCATCCTGTGGTATGAATACATTTACAGATATCGTGAAATTGTTCAAAACTGAAATCACATTTCCTGTTGATGCTCCAAGATCAAAATAGCCATTTTGTGTACCAAGATCTAAAATCGGATATTCGCCAAAATAATCAAGTCTTGCACCGTTATTAAGTTTTCCCTGATAACTTTTAATGTTATCATTCAATGATTTGAAATCAAAATGCAGAGAGAGTGTTGCTTCTTCAGCAACTATAGATTTAGCAGATTTATTTTTAGTTTCTTTGATAACCGGATTTTTCGCATTAGAAATATTGACGCAAAAAAACATTAAGGATAATAGTGCAAATACAGTAACTCCGTGATTTTTCATAATTAATGCATAAAATGTATTATGCCGCAAATGTAGAAAAATACAATAAGACAGAAGCTGAATTTTTAATTAAAAAGGTCTGTATATTGACCGGGGTAATATTAGTAGCCAGAAATAACAAACATTATCAATGCTTTAGAGTTATCTGCAAAAAAATCATTTTAATATTTTAACAATTCGCGCCTGTTTAATATCTATCATTGCATTAATCAATCTGATTTCATCGTAATCATCAATATTTTCTACAGTTACAGATGCCTCTTGGATCTTTTTCTCATACAGAAGTCTTTGTCTGCAGGTGCCGTTCAGTAAATATGTATCAGGAGTATACCAAATACCATCTTTTAATAGCACCACATTGCTGAATGATGTGTCAGTAATAAAGCAGTCCCTTACTATAAGTATATCATCTGCACCGTCCCTGTACTCTGACAAAATATTCAACAATTGACGATTCTGATACTTATAACTGTAATTGTCATATATATAATCAGAGTCTGATTTTTCTATATTTTTTTCGGATGGCAATGATTGAGCAAGAGAAAACTGAACAAGCTTAAGTGTATTGACTATTTTAGGAGTATACTTTTCAAATGTTATAGTCCCGATCGACTTACCATACAGAATCCGGCATTTATAAATTTCATTATCAACAAAGTCAGGAATACTGATCAAATCAGAAATATCAATTTTTGAAACCTCACCATAGAAATCCTTTCTGGTATTGTTTAATCTTTGATTATGCCATTCAATATTTTGAAATGAACGGTCTTCAACTTTTATGCTTTCTATGAACCGGCACATATATTTTTTTCAACATTTCATCATATTCTTCAAAAGGATCACTAAGTGCAGTAATACCTCCACCGCTTTTATACACCCAGCCTTCGGATGTTTTTTCTAAAAATCTTATCATCACAGCACTATCCAGATTGTTGCCATCAAATATACCGATAATACCAGTATAAAATCCTCTCTTATATGTCTCTGCATCACGGATAATTTCCAGAGTTTTTGGTTTTGGAGCTCCGGTCACTGAGCCTGCAGGTAAAAGCGAAAATATTATATCTCCAATCCTGCTTCTGTAATCATCAGGTAATCGACCTGTTATTGAAGAACTAACCTGCAAAAGTTTACCTTTACCGGTTTCAATTTCATCAATATATCTGAAGTTTTCAACTTTCACATCAGATGCTACAATACTCAGGTCGTTTCTGATAAGGTCAACTATTGTACTGTGCTCTGCCTTTTCCTTAATATTATCAAGGATTTTTTGTGCTGCAAAAGGAATATTTGCATCAATAGTCCCTTTCATCGGACACGAGGTAATAATACCATCATTAATCCTGACAAAAGTCTCAGGAGAAAAACAAATAAATTTGTCAAAATATCGCAGCTTATACCTTGCTTCTGCTATATTATAAAGCGTTTTTATATCAAATGCAGTTTCGACAGGCGTTTGACATGTCAGATTTACGAGGTAACTGTTCCCATTTTTTATTTGTGAAACCACCTCGTCAAACTGATCTTTATATCTGTTATAATCGTAACCCTTGTGATTTATTATGTGATTAATTTGGTCAGCAGGTCTCTTAAATAAAGCATCTAATGTGTCAGGTAAGTCATTTTGCCGGAATCCTCCATTAAAAAAAGTAATAGGTAGCATTTTCCCGAAACCGGGAAATTTAAAATCAATATCTATATCTTTAATCTCTTCAAATGTCCAAACAGATGAATCTTTCATCTCATAATCAACGATAAACAAAAAAGGAATTCGCTTGCCGCCTGACAAATTCATTTTTTTGATTGTTTCCAGTGCTGATTCAGGAATCACCATTTCGTATCGGATATTGTTGATGAGGCACAAAGATACAGGTAATTCTGCCACGCTTTATGCTTCAGCTGAATCTTTTAATGCAAAGATTAAATCATTCAGGTCTTCGTTCAGAGGAGTAAGGGATGTTAAATTCTTTCTTTTCAGACTAACAAAAATCTATGCATAATTCTAAAAAAACACAACTTTCCCGATTGATCCTTTATAAGGTATTTTTCGAATTTACATAAAACACAAAAAGACCCAAAGTGGAGTGGGCCAAAAAACAGATAA
>CAZCPI010000137.1:0-7047 GCA_964500535.1 uncultured Bacteroidales bacterium | reverse complement strand
ATTTTATGAATAAGATTATTCGCAAAACCGACTTTTCAGATTTGGTTGTGCGCCTTGATATTGAGGCTCCCAAAATTGCAAAAGCCAGGAAGGCCGGTCATTTTGTAATGGTTCGTGTTTCGGATAAAGGCGAACGCATTCCTTTGACCATCGCAGAAGCTGATCCTGAAAAAGGGACAATTACGCTTGTTGTACAGCGTGTGGGTGCTTCATCAAGGAAATTATGTGAATTGAATGAAGGTGATTGCATCCTTGATGTCGTCGGACCTTTGGGCAAAGCTACGCATATTGAAAATTTTGGTACAGTAGTATGTGCAGGAGGCGGTGTGGGCGTTGCACCACTTTTGCCTATAGTTCAGGCAATGAAAAAAGCCGGAAATCGCGTAATTACAGTATTGGCAGCGAGGACTAAAGACCTCATTATTCTGGAGGATGAAATGAGAGCAAGCTCTGATGAAGTAATTCTTATGACTGATGACGGTTCATCGGGTAGAAAAGGTCTTGTGACTAACGGTGTTGAGGAAGTTATAAATCGTGAGAAAGTAGATTTATGTGTGACCATAGGCCCTGCAATAATGATGAAATTTGTTTCACTTCTTACAAAGAAGTATGACGTACCGACTGTGGCATCTTTGAATACTATCATGGTAGATGGTACCGGTATGTGCGGAGCATGCAGAGTCACAGTTGGAGGTAAAACCAAATTTGTTTGTGTTGACGGCCCTGAGTTTGATGCTCACGAAGTGAATTTTGATGAAATGATACAGCGCCTTGGAGCATACAAGGACGTAGAATAATATTTTGAATAATGACAAGAGAAGAATATATATCAGAGCAACGCAAACAGGATTGGCGTGAGGAACTACGCAAATCAATGAAAGCAAAGGAACGTACTGACAGAACCAGGGTTGAAATGACTGAGCTGGATCCTGATTATCGTAGTCATAATAAAGAAGAAGTAAACTGTGGATTGACTTCAACGCAGGCTGTTGAAGAAGCAAAAAGGTGTCTTGATTGCGCGAATCCGACATGTATGACGGGATGCCCCGTAGAAATTAATATTCCGGGTTTCATAAAGAATATAGAGAGAGGGGATTTTTTGGAGGCTGCTAAAGTCCTGAAAATGACATCTGCTCTTCCTGCTGTTTGCGGACGTGTATGTCCACAGGAGAAACAGTGTGAAGCACAATGTTTTTATACTCAAAAACTGTCCAAACCTGCTGTGGCTATAGGTTATCTGGAAAGATTTGCGGCTGATTTCGAGCGTGAAAGTGGTCAGATGTCTGTTCCGGAACTTGCTCCGGCCAACGGTAAGAAAATTGCAGTTATTGGCTCAGGTCCCGCCGGACTATCATTTGCCGGTGATATGGCAAAGAGAGGATATTCAGTAACTGTTTTTGAAGCTTTACATGAAATTGGCGGAGTGTTGAAATATGGTATTCCCGAGTTTCGTCTGCCAAACAAAATTGTCGATGTAGAAGTAGAAATTCTCTCAAAAATGGGGGTTGAGTTTCTTACTGATATAGTTATTGGAAAGACAATGAGTATTGAAGATCTTAAAAGTGAAGGTTTTGAAGGTATTTTTGTAGGTAGTGGTGCAGGTTTGCCAAACTTTATGAACATTCCCGGAGAAAACCTGATAAATGTGTTATCTTCTAACGAATATCTTACCCGTGTTAACCTTATGGATGCGGCAAATCCTGAATCTGATACTCCTGTATTTTTCGGCAGAAATGTTGCAATTATTGGTGGTGGAAACACTGCTATGGATTCTGTCCGTACTGCCAGAAGACTTGGTGCTGAAAGAGCTATGATTGTTTATCGTCGTTCCGAAGAAGAAATGCCTGCAAGAATTGAGGAAGTTAAGCACGCTAAAGAAGAGGGTATTGAGTTTCTTACTCTGCACAATCCGATAGAATATATTGGTGATGAAAGGGGTAGGGTGAAACAAATGGTTTTGCAAAAAATGGAGCTCGGTGAACCCGATGCTTCAGGTCGCAGAAAACCAGTTGCTATACCGGGTGCAACTGAAACTATTGATGTGGATATGGTTGTTGTCAGTGTAGGTGTATCACCAAATCCCTTAATTCCAAGTTCTATTGATGGTCTTGAAGTATCTAAATGGGGTACAATTGTTGTAAACGAAAATATGCAATCAGCAATCCCGATGATTTTCGCGGGAGGCGATATTGTAAGAGGCGGAGCAACTGTTATACTTGCCATGGGTGATGGTCGTAAGGCAGCAGAGGCAATGGATGAATATCTAAAAAAAGATAATTAATATACAGATATAGATTCCCCGTTGCTTTGCAATGGGGAATTTGAATTTAATATCTATAATGTTACAATATTCAGACTGATGCGTCATTTCAATAAATAAGTTGTATGTTATGATAAAGAGGTTTATTCTTTTTTTTGTTTTTTCTGCTTTATGTATGTGTTCGTTTTCTCAATTTAAAATTGACACTGAAGCATATGAAAGGCAGAAGCGGGAAGCATTTGAGGCTCGTGAAAGACAAAGAATACAGGATAGTATAAGAATTGCGCAGATAGAGGAAGCAAAAATCATGGCCAATGATGTCAGGTTTCGTATTAAGTGGAATAATATGCTGACTTTCAGGCAGAATGTAGGTTTTATAGAAAGCAGTAGCAATATCTCTTATTATGGCTATTTTTCAACTCGAAAAGCCTGGACTTACCCGATAAGTATAAAATTATCAAGTTCAAGAAGTTATAACGATAATGCATTGAAGGACGGATATGATGACTGGTCACAGCATCTTACTTATTTGGGGATGACAGGTATAAGAAGGATTAATCCTGATAAGGATTTTTACTTTGCACTTGGTGGGTATCTTCCCATTGGCTGGGAAAGATATCGCTTTGTGGATGATAATTACGCGAAAAAACACACCCATTTCCTTACAGGAGTAAATGCAGAACAAAGGATTCTTTATATTTCACCTAATAAAGTCGGATTGATGTTGGGTGCCGGAGTTTACGAACGTTTAATGACTTCTAAACTCTATTCGCTTGACATTGGATTGACCCTGGAAGTTGGTATAAAGTTTTAAAATGAATTAATCAGATAATTAGTTTGTATATAAAAAAACCCGTTGCTAAAATTAGACGGGTATTTTTTTATCTTACTTGTGAGCCATTCGTCATTTCAGTGGAAGGCTGTACAAATACAAGTTTGCCATCAGCGTCTTCAGCCATAAGAATCATTCCCTGAGATTCAATTCCTTTAAGTTTTCTGGGTTCAAGGTTGACCAGTACACATACCTGACGTCCGGTCACTTCTTCAGGTTTATAATATTCGGCTATACCTGATACGACTGTCCTCTTATCTATTCCTGTATCAATCAGTAGTTTCATCAGCTTACCTGTCTTTGGGACAAGTTCAGCTTCAAGAACTTTGCCTATTCTAATATCGCTTTTTGCGAATTCGTCAAAGCTGATGTTGCTCTTAGCGGGAGCAGCTTTATGTTCTTTAGCCTCATTCTGCCTTTTGGTTTCAAGAAGTTTTTGAACCTGAGCCTCAATAACATTATCTTCAATCTTCTCAAAAAGAAGTTTCGGCTCAACAGTCTGATGACCTGCTTCAAGTAAATCAGTTTTACCGAGATCTTCCCAGTTAAAATCTTTCATGCCCAGCATAGTTCTGAGCTTCTCAGAAGTAAAAGGAAGAAATGGCTCGAATGCTATCGCAAGATTTGCTGCAATCTGCAAGCTTAAATTCAGTATAGTTCCAACTCTCTCCATATCGGTCTTGGCAACCTTCCAGGGCTCAGTATCCGCCAGATACTTGTTGCCAATTCTGGCAAGGTTCATGGCTTCTTTCTGTGCATCGCGGAATCGGAAGATATTAAGTAAGGATTCAACATCATTTTTAACCGATACAAACTCTGAAATGGTTGCTTTATCATAATCAAGTAAATCTCCACAGGGAGGGACTTTACCTTCAAAATACTTATGGGTAAGGACCAAAGCTCTGTTTATAAAATTACCGAATATGGCAACAAGTTCATTGTTGTTTCTTGCCTGAAAATCCTTCCAGGTGAAATCATTGTCTTTGGTTTCAGGAGCATTGGCTGTAAGAACATATCTTAAAACATCCTGTTTGCCCGGAAAATCTTCAAGATATTCATGAAGCCAAACAGCCCAGTTTCTTGATGTTGATATTTTGTCACCTTCAAGATTGAGAAACTCGTTTGCGGGTACATTGTCCGGAAGGATATATGATCCTTCAGCCTTAAGCATTGTAGGAAACACAATACAATGAAACACTATATTGTCTTTGCCAATAAAATGCAACAGTCTGGTTTCTTCGTCTTTCCACCATTTTTCCCAGGTGTCAGGCAATAATTCAGCTGTATTTGAGATATATCCGATCGGAGCATCAAACCAAACATAAAGCACCTTGCCTTCAGCACCCTCTACAGGAACCGGTATTCCCCAATCAAGATCGCGGCTTACAGCCCTGGGTTGAAGACCCATGTCAAGCCAACTTTTACACTGTCCGTAAACATTGGATTTCCATTCTTTATGGTTTTCAAGAATCCATTCTTTTAAAAAAGGTTCATATTTATCAAGAGGCAGATACCAGTGTTTGGTCTCTCTCATTACAGGAGTGCTTCCACTTATGGTCGAGCGGGGGTCTATGAGATCTGTAGCACTAAGTGATGTTCCGCAAGCTTCACACTGATCACCGTAGGCTCTTTCATTTCTGCAATGTGGGCAAGTGCCTGTAATATATCTGTCTGCCAGAAACTGACCGGCTTCTTCATCATAGTATTGCTCCGAGTTTTTTTCAATAAACTCTCCTTTATCATAAAGCTTTTTAAAAAAGTCAGAAGCTATTTTTTTATGTGTTGATGAAGTTGTTCTGGAATAAATGTCAAAAGATATGCCAAAATCTTCAAAAGATTTTTTGATTATACCATGATATCTGTTAACAATATCCTGAGGTGTAACACCTTCATTCCTTGCTTTTAAGGTAATTGGAACGCCATGCTCATCAGAGCCACCGATAAAAAGGACTTCTTTACCAAGTAGTCTTAAATAACGTACATATATGTCGGCTGGTACATAAACCCCTGCCAAATGTCCTATATGAACAGGTCCATTGGCATAAGGTAATGCCGTCGTAACCGTTGTTCTTTTAAATTTGCTGGTCATTTTCTATAAGTTTGACCGCAAAATTACAAAAAAATATCAGTCGAAGCGAACCCCTTTTACTTTTAGCTGATCAATATAAGTCGCAATGTGTCTGTCTCTTTTTTCTTCAAAGATTTCTCCGACATTTATCATAATACCCGTTTCTTCAACATCACCGAACTCATCATTTACGCATGTTCCAAAAACTCTCATAGTTGGAGAAAGATTCATATATGCATTGACAAGCGGAGGTATATTACGGCTTAACTGCCTTACGTTAGCATTCAGGATTTTGTAGTTCTCTTTAAAATTTGCACCGGTGAAAATTTTACTGAGTTCACGCAGGTTCATATTCGTCTTTAGAGGATTTTTAGGATAAATCAGGTGCTCGGGATCCGGAAACTGTCGGTTCAGAAAATACAAAATCATATTTCTGCCTTCTTCTCCGAAATCAGGATACATGGTTACCTTACCAAAAAAATATTTAAGGTCAGGATAAAGTACAATAAGTGCTCCCAGTCCATCCCAAAGATTATCCATAATGAACAATGCCTTTGAACCGGCAATAGACGACTGGTATCCGACTGTAACAAATGATCTTCCAAGTTCTATTGTATTTGGAAGAAAATCCTTTATGAATAAATCTGAATAAGCAAATAAATGCGATGAAGAAAACATTGGAATACCATCGGCATCAAAGCGTACATCCTTACCATGAATATAGCGGTAACCACCCATGATCTCTGACTTTTCAGGATTCCAGACAATCAATTGTTTGTATCCGTTATCCATAGTGTCATAAATGTCCATATCGAGCCTTTGCCCCGTGCCGCCACCTGAAAATCTGTAAGCTTCTTCTCTAAGTCTGGCTATCTCTACCATAGTGTTGGGAGAGTCCTTATGAGTAACAATATATAATTCATTGTTAGCCTTGTTGGTCTTACGGAGCATCTTTTCAGGCGTAAGTTCCGCTTTAATTATATCTTTGGATACAGGTTCAATAATGTTTTGCATTGTCATTTGTTAATTTGTTTGCAAGCTTCAAAGACTCAGATCTCAACCAGTCAGCCCATTCCTGAGTTGTCCGGCTTTTATCAAAAAAAGTGTAAGAAACCGGATCTCCAAAAACCACATTAAATGTTTTCCCACGTTGTTTGAACATCTCATCCACGAGATATAACATTTCAATATTTGTTTTAATTCCAAGAAAAGATCTGATGTTTGCAAGATTATAAAAGAAGTTTGAGTTTTGTCCTTCAAAATATAACGGTACAATATCTCTTTGAGTCTCAATTGATTTTTGGATAAATGATTTGCTCCAGCTTTGTTCAGTAATCACACCTTTCTGTCTTCTTGCACATTTCCCGGCAGGAAAAATAACCATTTGTCTGTCTGATTTATATACTTCGTCTATCCTTTGAGGTAAGGTTCTGTCCTGTTTCATTTTTCCGACTTTATTGACAGGGACAAATAACGGGTGAAGGTTTACAATTATTGACAAAATATCGTTTGAAAGAAACATTATATTCCTTTCAGGGAATTTTTTATATACTTCGAAACCGGAACTCATGCCATCAATACCACCCATGGGATGATTGCCGGCAAAAGTATAACGTCCTTCAGGAATTTTATCAAGACCATAAACGTTAAGCTCAACTCCAATAAATTTAATGGATTCTTCAAGAAACTCTATACCATGAAGGTGACCTTTCCTGCTTAGAAATTCATTAATTTCATCCTGATGAGCAATCTTTTCAAGATACCTTATTAAAAACTCAGGTACCTTACTTTTTGGAGCTTTCGTTGCCAGAACCTTTCTGATATTGATTGCAAACTCTTCTTCCTGCATTTCCTAAAATTTCTTTATACAAATCGGAACGTGCAAAA
>CAZCPI010000136.1:4905-7052 GCA_964500535.1 uncultured Bacteroidales bacterium | reverse complement strand
AAAGGAATTTCACTTAATTAAATCGAGAGCTTTTTTAATAACAATTCCGTTTTGGTAATAATTAAGATAGTCGTCAATTGTTTTCAACGGTACTTCCAGATCAGGCATCACTCCTGAATTGTCAGTATTACAATTGATTGAATAAAAAAGCTTTGACGAAATCACAATCGCCAGATTTGTGTTTGGCAAAATGTAATTTTTGGCTTCGCCGTAATGAGTTGCCTGTCCCAGGGTTTCCTGTCCGATAACATTTTTACAAATCAGGTTGGATTTCATTACGTCAGCAAATCTTACTGCAGATGAAAATGTTTTGGGACCGATAACCAGATATTTGTCGCCATTGAAAAAGACTGTTGTATCTATTTTGGACTGATCAATTTTACTCTGACTCAGTGCCTCTTTAATATCATATTGAGGCGCACTACAATTCAACTGAACCGGCAATTTATTGATATATCTTAAAAATGTCATCCAGTTTATATCGCTCCCGCCTCCATTTTGCGAAACATCTATTATAAGGTCTTGAGATTCTTTGTCTTTTATGGTTTTGAATATCTGATTATAATTAATTATTCCTTCATTGAAATCCCTGTAATTAAAAGTGTTCAATTTCAGAATAGCTGTTTTACCTTCAAAACTCAAATTATAATTACCGATTCGGGATTTTGCTCTCAACTGACTAATCTCCTGAAAATCATTGTGTCTTTTGAGTTCAATTTTAACGGTTTCGACCTTACTTTTATCATTTCTCCTGTATTTCACGCTGATATTGTCTTTCATTCCGAATATTTCATACATAATCAGGTCATTAGCATAAAAATTAACCGGAATGGCACGGTGAGCTTTATAATATCTTTGTAAACTATATTGCTGAAACCTTAACAACTCTTTAATCAAAACAGTATCAGGAATATCCTCAACAGACAAAACCTGAGATTTTTCAGGAATATCAGAGCTGCCGGTAATATATATTTTGTTGTTTATAAAATATGCAGATGCGGCCCACATTATTTTATTATCAAAAATATTAATACCGTTGTTATTACGATCCCATGGACCACTCAAAACAAAATTAAGATGGTCATCACAAATGCTGTTCAGAAATGGAGTAGTAACTTTATAAAAATCAAATAAAGACATCTGACCTTCTTTATTTATAATGCTCTTTATACTATCATAACCACGCTCAAAATCTGCCTGATTCAGATACAGGTAAGGTGTCCTGTTATATCTTTTAGTCTGCACATTTGATTTAATAAAATCCAGATCCGCTACAAGCTGTTCAGATCCAAACTTTTTGGTTAAAACCGAATCAATATCGTTTCCAAAACTCAGAGATGACATCAGTAAGCAAAAAAACATCATTAAGGCTGATAAGTAGTAATTAATCATAAGTTGTATATTTTGTGGTTGTTCCTAATCCAGTTAAATTGTAAGACAATCTAACACAGAATCCTGGTTTAAAAACAATTGCATTATTACTACCATCTCTTTCTGACATCAGTTTAGAAAACCTGTATCCAAGTTCAATCCCGATGTTTTTATATACAACACCAGCTTTAGCCGTCAAATTTAAATTCCAGGCTCCATGAGTAGTAACCTGAGGTCCAACGGAGATACCGGCAAAAGGTGAAAAATCTTCTTTGAAAAGATTATTAAAATAATAGGATAAGCATGCATCAAAGTCAAAAGCAGTAATCCTTCTGGTAAAATCATCTCCAAGCTCTGGAAATATATACCACTCAGGTTTTACTTCGTCAGTCATCATAAAACCAATAGAATACCCTGGGATAAAACCTGGTCTATCAGTTTCCTCATTCATGAATAATTGAGAGAACTCAGCAGAGAAAATACCACCAGTATTCGTTTTGGTTTCATCATTAAACAAATAATAAGTTGATTTAGGAAAATAGCCTAATCCAAGAGATAATAAACTAGTACGTGTTGTCATTGTTTCCGTTCTGGCTTGATGATGATAAATATCCACACGGTCCTGTGCATTTAAAGTGGTGTAATAATTACAAACAACAAATATCCCAATCAAAAAAAGTACAGATGAATTTTTCATGATACAAAATATTATGGTTCAACTACTCTGAATAAAATCACAAATACAAAATTAATTATTCTAAATAAATAGTTTATAA
>CAZCPI010000136.1:0-4895 GCA_964500535.1 uncultured Bacteroidales bacterium | reverse complement strand
TAATCTCCATTGTCCATATTAACCACAGCATTATGCCCCAGACCGCTCCAGTCAGCATCTCCCTGCATAAAAATAGTGCCACCACCATTTCTCAAAGACTTGCCTTCTTTATCAAGATATGGTCCCTGAACTTTTTTGGAACGACCAACAGCAATCTTGTAATTGCTCCTGAGTCCCTTGCAACAATAGTCAAAAGAAGCAAACAAATAGTAGTATTTGCCTTTTTTATAAATGAACGGAGCTTCGACAGCATTACCTCCTGCGTTAACAGGATTATTGTCAATTGACGGAGGGTTCGGTAATTTAGGATCAGGTTTTCTGGAGCAGAAAGTCACAGGTTTCTGACCTTTTTCAGGCCCTGTCAAATCATCTTTTAACTTCACCAGTTGCAAACCATCCCAGAATGAGCCATATGAAAGCCAGGGTTTACCCTTTTCATCAATTATCAGATTCGGGTCAATAGCATTCCAGTTTGTACTGTCAGGAAATGACTGAATAACAAGACCATGGTCTTCCCATCCATAATCAGGACTGTCAGTATGAAGAGTTTTTGTCGAAGCCACTCCTATGCAAGAAGTATTTTTACCAAAAGCTGATACTGAATAAAAGAGATAATATTTCCCTTTATAAAAGCTGATGTCAGGTGCCCACATATGTCCTCTGAAACCTTCAACAGCTTTAAAAGTCCATTCAGGAATCTTCTGGAAAACCGGTTTTTCATTTTTCCAGGTCTTAAGATCCTTTGAAGAAATCATACTTATACCCCTTCCTGTACAAAACAAGTAATAAGTATCATCCTGCTTAATCATTACAGGATCGTGTACAGAAATCCTCTTTTCCTGGGCAAATGTAACGGTAGCAACAATCAGCATTAACGCTGACAATAATTTTAGTTTGATCATAGTGGTAAAGATTAAGATAATGGTCAAATGTACACTTAATTTTAATAAAATTCAAAACAACTATCGTATTTCTTCTTCACCATCAGACATCAACATATAATGAGCCAATTACCCAGTGGGCTAAGATGATATTACCTTATAAGTATTTTCTTTTCAACATTAGCTATTTCTTTATAAATAATCTTGTTACCGATTGATTTCTATTTGAAATCCTTATCAGGCATAATCCTGGGGCTGCTTTTTCTAAATCAAGTTTATGAAATAAGCTTTTTTGTCTCCCGGATATAATTTTATTTCCGTTAGTATCAAAAACTTCAATCATATTATCTTCATAGATGTCACTACTTATGTGTATTATGACATAGTCTGATGCAGGATTTGGATAAATCCTGATATTATCTTCAGATATCAGTTTTTCAGAAGCAGTTACATTTGAAAACAGATAATTAAACACTTTCAGCTTTTTATTTTTGTAATCGATTACCCAAATATTGTTGTGTTCAAAGGCTATGCCTGATATTTCAAAGCCTCCCGGATATAACATTCTATCATAATTGGTAACAATAGAAGTATTCGAATATACAGGGTACAGACCGGATCCACTTTCAGCCCAAATTGTGTCATTAATATTTGCCAGATTATCAAATAATGGAATGTCACCCAAGTCCGTTGTCTCCTTTGTTTTTATATCTGTTTTTAAAATTCTGCATACTGCACAATAGCAATATCCCCAGATAGAAAAAAAAGATGAGTCTGAATAACAAAAGTCTCTGATTTGAGCCCCATTCTGCAGCACTTGAGGCAATTCAATTCTAATCGAATCCACAGACTGTCCATTATTCTTATCGATTCTGCATAACCAGTTACCATTATGAATTAACCATAAGTCACTTCCAATAGTTTCAATAGCTGTGGTTTTTATACTGTTAATAGTATCCAGACATATTCCATTAGTGTCAATCCTGTAAATGTTTCCTGATGTATTCTCACTCACCCAAATATCTGTACCGTCATAGGCTAAATCCATCCCTAAAGTAGAATATTGAAATGGAATGTTATACTCAGCCTTAAGTTTTAACGTAACAGTTTGTGAATACATGGACATTTGGAAAGAGATAAATAATATCAGACACAGTAATATTTTATTTGTTTTCATATTTTAAGTCTTATATAATCACCTTAATTCACACTCAAATTCGTTAAAAAATACAATAAGAAATATCAGCAAATTGGCTTCCTAATGATTTCAATGAACCAGGATCTTGTTTTGTGCAATCGCTGAACCAATCTTATCTATAACTTTATATATATACATGCCAGGAAGCAATGGTGACGTTTTAACGAGCTGACCGGCTTGTGCAAAACAAGTTTGCCGAATAGATCCATCTAGTGAGTACACTTCAATACGACTGGCATTAGCAGGGACTTCGACTATCAGCCGTCCTTCGCTGGTATATGCTTTGATAGTATTTCCGGAAATTTGTGATGGTTGATCTAGCCCGGAATAAGGTCGGTATTCCGTTATTACACAGGCGTTCCTTTCAGGATTTGAATATATTTGATTACCATCGTTCCAATAACAAAGAATATCATTGTCATTTCCTAGTCCAAAGAAATTAGTTAAGTCTCCAATACCCTCGTACCATACTTCAATATTTACTTCATAAGGCACGAAGTTCATATTCGAATGTTTATGGATTGTTGCAATAGATATCTTCTTACCTATAAAACCGTTAAAGTCATAACTATCAACAGATTTTACGATTTTCTCCGTAATTGAAGATATTATATCCCCTACATAAGAAGTGTCCGAAGAAATCCTGGCTCCTGAATCCAACTGGAATGAATACAACATTCTTTCGTCCTGATCGGCGTATTTAATATAAACTATCTGATTAACAGTATCTTCTCGTGCAGTACAAAAAAACATCGTATCAATACCATTATACCTGATCTCCGCACACATTATTTTTTTATAAGAATTATGACTGATAGTGGTATCACCAGTAACAAAATAAGAGTGTGTTTTTGTTTCACCACCACAACCAATACAGGTAGGCCATAATTCACTCACGTAATTCCATTTATTGTTATTAGTAATCATCTGATGATATTCATTTGAGAAAACCACAGATGACAAGAGAATAAAGCAAAAAGTCGATAAATACCGCTTCATGACATTTTATATTTATGTATTGGATTTATGACAGAAAAACTTCGGAAATATATTTCTGTTAAAAATATACTTTTTAATTAACAATTCAAATGCAAATAAAATTATTAACAGTATTTATTGTGTCGAGTACTCTGCTTTAGTATTTGATATTAAACTTCAGAATTGATAGTTTTTGAATCATTTATCATAACTGCCTTGGAAGTGTTGGATTAAATTTGCAGGATAAAACCATTTTATATCATGAGAAAGATTTTACTAAGTTTATTTGCTTTTATTATTGCACTGACTCCTTTCGTAAGTGCGGAAGCCGGCACACAGGCTCCGATGAGAAGACCAATATCACCGCAACAACCGATGTGGCTGATTCACATTGATACATGGAACTATGCCGACCCTCAAAAAATAATAGACCTCATACCTGAAGACATCAGACCGTATGTTGTAATGAATGTATCCCTTTCGATCAATCATGATGAAACCACAGGCTTATGGAAAACCTGCGAATACGGTTATGAAACCGCAAAATCATGGGTAAGGACTTGTGCCGAAAACAGGATGTGGGTGATGGTACAACCTTCAAGCGGTGGTTTCAGCCACTTCTCAGATTTTGATCTGAGTGTTTACGAGGAATTTTTCAGGGAATATCCCAATTTCCTTGGTATAAATTATTGCGAACAGTTTTGGGGATTTGACGATAAATGGTCAGTTACATATCCCCAACGCCTGGCACATTGGGCCGAGTTAATGAAGGTCAATCAGAAATACGGAGGCTATCTGGTCGTAAGTTTCTGTGGCTCATTTTATGGAGCAAGCCTCAACCCTATTGCAATGATGAAACGCGACGCAAATTTTGCCAATACATGCAAACAGGATCCCGAACACTTCATACTTTGTGAGAAATATACTTCAGCTTATGGTTTCTTCGACATTGAAAGTACTTGTGAAGGAGCATATTTATCAGGCTTTTCAGGACAATACGGTATCCGTTTCGACCAGTGCGGATGGGTAGGAAACACGACAGATGAGAAATTTCCTGTTGCAGCAGGAGCCTTGCCCACGATAGAACATCTAATGCTTACAGGTGAAACAGTATTAGACGGTCCCGAACTTATCTGGCAACAATGTTTCAAAGAAGTTAATGCAGGTACTACTTCAGATGGTTTTTCACGCAGAAGATGGGAAAGGTTTCCTCAGTTTGACAACATCAACATTGATATTTTCCGCAAAATACTTGACGGAACCATTCGAATTATGAGCAGAAAGGAAGTGATAGACCGTACTAAAGTTGTGATTGTAAATGATGTTAACTCAGGAAATGATCAGGCAAAATACAGTACTCCCGAAAACCTTTTTGACGGATTATACAAAATGGATGATGACGGAACTTACCTGAATAACAAGAGCTATTTCAAAAAGTCAGGAAGATATCCAACCATACCAACAGTTTACCAGCTTGGTGACTCTCTTGCAAATACTTTTCAGGTAAAGGTCAACAAGTCGGCGATAACAAATCGCTGGTCTTCAACTACTGCTAAAGTAAACGAATTCAACAAATTGTTTCCACAGGAATATACCGGGGATATTTATGCAGGCCGTCACGAAAACGGCTGGGTAGTTTACAATCCATATAAAACCGGGAAACTGGCAAAAGGAACCATTCCTTTTAAGTTTAATACATGTGAAAATATATCTCTCGCATTATCACAATACAGTTCAGGAGTTATAAAAGAATTTTCCGACAAGTTAAATATATATCTAACCAACTACGACAACTTATATACCAGCCTCAAAACTGATACAATCAAAATCGCAGGAAG
>CAZCPI010000135.1:0-7052 GCA_964500535.1 uncultured Bacteroidales bacterium | reverse complement strand
TATGAAAGTATTGAAGATATCTGGCCGGATTATCCCAGTCAGGAAGATTTCTTCTTCAACGAGGAAGAATATTGAAGTATTTTTATTTAATAAAATTGCGGAGGTTGCCTGGTATCAGACAACCTCTGCTGTTTTAAAAAGGTTATTACACAATTATTTCAGATTTTATCAGTTATATATCATTGCGGGACGGTTTTCAATGAAATTCATCAGTAAAACAAACAGTCTGCGCTGATATATGAGACATTTTTTTTTAAATAAATGGTTTATACTTTTCTTTTTATCTGCTCTTCTGAGTAGTCAGGTTTCAAATGCACAATTTGATGCCCAGTACAGTCAATACATGATGGTTCCGGGCTACTTCAATCCAGGTAGCATTTGTGAAACCGGAGATCTAAATATATCCCTTACTTCAAGACAACAATGGGTCAGTATCGAGAACGCTCCGTCAACTTTCATTGTTAATGCCACAATGCCCAGGGTTATCAATAACAAAGTTCACGGTTTCGGCCTTATATTGATGAAAGAATCTATTGGATTGTTTAATAATCAAATGCTTCAGATCCAGTATTCTATGAAAAAAGATCTTTTTGGGGGTAAACTTGGTATGGGTATTCAGGGTGGATTACTTCAACAAAACTTTGATGCTGATAAAATATATATACCGACAAGCGATTATCATACAAATACAGATGCATCCATCCCAAACGGCATTCTGGAGGGTTTAATACCTGATTTTTCTATTGGAGTCTGGTACAATAAAGACAAATTCTTTTCCGGCTTATCTGCTTCACACATTCTTGAATCCAAAATCAAACTAAAATCAGGAGAAGAAAATTCTGCTGATACAAGTTCATACAACACATATGCCTCAAGAACATATTATTTAACAGGTGGATACAATATTGCATTAACAAATCCGTTATACACCTTGCAGCCTTCATTCCTGGTTAAAACCGATTTGACAGCATGGCAGACTGATTTATCTGTCAAGCTTTCTTACAAAGGCAGTTACTGGGGTTATGCAGGCTGGAGACCCGGAGACGCAATAATAGTTTCAGCCGGAATAATTTTGCCGCAAGGTTTGACAATCGGTTATTCTTACGACGTTTCAGTTAAGGCATTATCTTCGGTTTCAGGCGGTAGTCATGAAATATTTCTTGGTTTCAGAAAGAAGATTGACACAGCTACAGTTAGTAAAAAACAAAAAAGTGTACGAATATTATAAAATATGAGAAACTTCATTTTATCCGGATTGATTATGTTGATGCTCTACTCCTGCGCTTCTTATGACAATGGAGAATTGGGGGGAGTTGACAATAAACCATGGAGTGAACCTAATCCATATGGTATGGTACTAATCCAACAAAAAGCTTTTGAACTGGGTCAGGCAGATACTGACAGCATTTTTGGTCTGAGCACACCATCTAAAAATGTAACAGTCGGATCTTTTTGGATGGATGAGACAGAAATCACAAACGGACAGTACAAACAATTTATAAAATGGGTTTGTGATTCAATTACACGTGAAAAGCTTGCTGACCCTGCATTTGGAGGCAATGAAGAATATGTAATAACCGAAGACAGAGAAGGGAACCCTGTGAAACCAAGATTAAACTGGAAAATCCCTGTCCCTTCAAGGAGAAATGCAACTGATGAAGAGCTAACTGCTCTGAAGTATTTTGAAATGCCTGATGAAATAACCGGTGGAACCAGACTGAATACTGATCGAATCCTTTACAAATACGAATGGTACGATGCCGAATCTGCTGCAAAAAGACTGAATAATCTTGATCCTGCCAAGAGAAACCGCAATACAGATGCTGATGCGCCACAACCTCAACAAGTGATGATAACAAAAGACACAGCATATATCACAGAAGCCGGCAAAGTTGTAAACACATCAATTACAAGGCCACTGACTTCAAGGTTTGATTTTCTGAATACTTATATTGTACCGATTTATCCTGATACAACCTGTTGGGTAAATGATTTTGAAAACAGCTACAACGATCCGTATTTGACTAATTATTTTTCACACGCAGCTTACAATGCGAATCCTGTTGTTGGTGTTTCATGGGAACAGGCAAAAGCTTTCTGTCACTGGAGAACCCAATATCTGAATTCATCTCTGTCTCTGCGTGGACAAAAAGTTATGGAATACAGGCTTCCGACTGAAGCAGAGTGGGAAGTTGCAGCCAGAGGAAAACAAATGGCCGGCAGATTTCCTTGGAAATCAAATAAAACCAGTACGGATAAAGGATGTTACTATGCCAACTTTAAGCCAGGTAAAGGAGGATATTCAAACGACGGAAATATTATTACTTCTAAAGTCGCATCTTATCCTCCTAATGAATATGGTCTTTACGATATGGCTGGTAATGTTGCCGAGTGGACATCTACAAACTGGAGCGAATCCGGTTTTGAAGATATGAACGAACTTAATCCAAGTCTGCATAAGCTTATGCCAAATACAGAATACTATATAAATAAAAGGAAAGTTGTCAGAGGAGGATCCTGGAAAGATGCAGCCAAATTCATTGAAGTCAGTTCAAGAAGTTATGAGTATCAGAATGAAAGCCGTTCTTTTATTGGTTTCAGATGCGTCAGAAGCCTTATTGGCAATAGTAAAACAAAATGATTTAAAAAATAATCTGTACGAGATATGACCAGAACAAAAAAAATCCGAAAGAATCTCTCTCTATTTCTGGGGAGCTACCGTGGTAAAGTTATATTCAATTTCTTCTATGGATTTGGAGCCTCGCTGGCAATACTTGGAACAATGTTCAAATTACTCCACCTTGATGGAGCTAACATTGCTCTTGCCATAGGTTTGGGAACAGAAGTATTTATTTTTGCCCTTTCTTCTTTTGAACCCCCATACAGAACTTACAGATGGGACGATGTATTCCCGGTACTTAAAACCGGAAATGAAGAAGACAGGCCAAACTTTAACGGTACAAATAACGGAGGCCAGGTTATTATTGGCGGAGTTAATAATCAGAATGGATTTGTAAGTCAGTCCGGTGAAAATATTAATGCAGGCACTCCTCCGCAGGGGCCAGTAATCATTACCGGTCAGCCAAATGGTGGCACACAGCAAGGTTTTGTTGCTCAGAGTACAGGATCCAGGTATCCGTTTGATAACATTACTCCTCAGCAGGCTGCTCAAAGTTATGGAATACCTCCTGAGGTTAAATTAACTGAAGAAGAGGCTCAAACGCTCACCGATAGCATCAAGAGGATGGGAGAAGCTGTTAATCAACTCAATAAAATGGCTGACATAACGCTGGTAACTGAAAGATATCTGAACCAGTTATCAGGCATGGCGGATAACCTTGACAGATTCAGTTCGGCTACATCTTCTCTTGCTGACGTTTCAAATGTACTACTCGACTCTTATAAGAGTATTACTGAAAATTCGACAGATATCTCTGACAATTCCAAAGGTTATGTTGAGCAAATGGGCGTCCTGAATAAAAATCTTTACGGGCTGAACACCATTTATGAAATACAGCTCAAGAGCATCAGCTCACAGATTGACACGATAGACAGAGTCAACAAAGGACTTTTACACATCAGAGATATGTATGAGGGTTCTATGGATAGTAGTCAGCAATTTAAAGCTGAAACCGAAAATATGGCACAGAATCTTGCCAATCTTAACAGGGTATATTCACGTATGCTTGAAGCCATGATACCCGGTCAGGGTTTCTCACCTTTCAATCGTAATTATCAGGATTTCAACGATAGAAAACAAGATCAAAATCCTTCAGCCAACAGTGAAAAGACTGAAGAAAAGTAATTTAATGTTATTGGACTGAATTAAAAAAGTAATCATATGCCTGCAAGCAACGCACCCGAAACCCCGCGCCAGAGACTTATCGGCTTGATGTACATACTTTTGCTATGTATGCTGGCTTTGAATGTCTCTTCTGACGTATTGCATGGTTTCGAACTTGTTGATGACAGTCTTTCTAAAAGCACGGAAAATTCCAGCGCTCAGAATAAAGAATTGTATAAGGAATTTGGTATCTATTATAAAACAAATCCCGAAAAAACTAAAGAATGGTATTCATTGGCTCAGGATCTGAAAAAACGTTCTGATAATCTTTACAATTATATAGATAAGCTTAAATGGGATATTGTAATTGAGGCTGACGGCAAAGATGCAGATATTCACAATATTGTCAGAAGTGACAACCTTGATGTTGCCGGTACAATAATGCTACCGCCAACCAGTAAAAAAGGCAAAGAGCTGAAAAAAGCGATTGAAGAATACAGGGAATATATGGTTGCTTTGGTTAACGACAGCCTGAAAAGAAAAATTATTACAGACAATTTCAACACATTACCATCGCCGAGAGCTAAGAAGCAAGGTCACAACTGGGAATCTTCAATGTTTGAAAACATGCCTGTCGGTGCTGTAATAACTATGTTCACCAAACTTCAGAATGATATCAGATATGCGGAAGGTGAAGCTTTACATACATTAATAAACAATATTGATGTCGGCGATTTCAGGGTAAACCAGATTAAGGCTTACGTAATACCTAACTCTGAGAACATTGTTCGTGGCGGATCATACAAAGCCAATATTGTCTTATCTGCTGAAGATTCTACCCAAAGACCAAGGATCTTCATCAATGGTAGATTTTTAGATCAGTCAAAAAATGGTTTTTATGAAGCTTTTGCAGGTAGTGCCGGCATTTTTCCGGTCAATGGCTATATAGAAATGAAACGCGGAGACGGCAGCTTCCAAAAATATAATTTCTCGCATAAATATACCGTTGTCGAGCCTATGGCTACCGTGTCAAACACGATGATGAATGTCTTATATGCGGGGATAGATAATAAAGTGAGTATTTCTGTACCGGGGGTACCGGCCAATCAAATAACAGCTACTTCAAGCAACGGATCGCTGTCAAGATCCGGATTGATGTGGATTGCCAAACCTGTTTCGATTGGTAAAGAATGTGTGATAACCGTTACTGCTTTGATGGACGGCCGCAGTCAGGTAGTTGCCAATACTCCCTTCCGGGTCAGGCCACTTCCTGAACCGAGAGCCTTTATTGAGTATAAAGATCAGAATGGCATAGTAAGGAGATTTAAGAGTGGTGCTTTTTCGAAATCAAGACTTCTTGACGCACCTGGTTTGGTGGCAGCCCTTGATGATGAATTACTGGATGTAAATTTCACTGTCATTTCATTTCAGACATTGATCTACGACTCAATGGGTAATACAATGATGGAAGTATCACAAGGTTCCAGATTCTCTGATCGTCAGAAAGGTCAGATAAGAGCTCTTGCAAGAGGAAAAAGATTACTTGTCACCAACATAAAAGCTGTTGGTCCTGACAGGATTGAGCAAATGCTTTCACCTATGGATATTATTATAAACTAACTATACTAGATATGTATACCATTATCAGGAAATATAAAATTCTGGCTTTGTTAATAACATTGGCCTTCGCAGTTGAGGGAATTGAAGCTCAAACCAAGACCTCGAATACTGATAATTATTCAGGTACTCTTACCGGATTGTCTTTAAGGAAAAATAAACAACCACAACCTCAGAAAGTCCGTGCAGAAGATATCATCTGGAAAAGGGACGTATATCGTATTCTTGATCTTACAGTAGATCAAAACGCTCCTCTTTACTATCCAGTAGAGCCCTCGGCAGACAAAATGAATTTGTTTTCCACAATTTTTGCTGCTATTGCTAAAGGTAATGTGACAGCTTACGAGTATCTTGATGGCAGAGAAGTATTTAATAGTCAGTATGCCATAAAATTTAAAGATTTACTTAACAGGTTTGAGATACCTTTTAAAGAGAAAACTGATAGCAGGAAACCGGGAATCCCTGTTTTTGATATTAATGCAGTTGACATACCCACATCTGAAGTTACTATGTATTATATAAAGGAAGTAGTTTATCTTGATCAAATGAATTCATCAGTTAAAACTAAAATCACAGCCTTATGTCCCGTCCTGATCAGAACTGACGAGATGGGAGAAACCAGAAGATATCCAATGTTCTGGATTCCATTTGAATCACTTACAACTTACTTTTCTGAACAACCTATAGCATCAGACTCAATAAATAGTGCTGAGAGATTAAGCATGTATGATTTTTTCAATCATAGAAAATATAAAGGCGAAATATATAAAATTTCAAACCTGAAGAACAGGATAATCGCAGATTATTGCAAAACTCCTGAAGCAATTAAGGCTGAACAGGAAAGACTTGAAAATGAATTAAGGAATGTTGACAGCAAACTTTGGGAGCCCAATCAGAAAGATATCAACGATGCTGAAAATAAAGTCAGGAAAGAAAAGCAATTATCTGAGAAAAAAGCATCAGCCATGAATCAACCTAAAAAGTAAGTATTTCATTTCATCTCCACAGAAACTTTTATTATCTTTGATTAGTATCGCTTCTATGAAAAGCTTTTTAGTAATGTGTACCATCTGAGATAATTGCCAATAATGTCTTAAGCAATTACAGGTGGGCATTTAATCCCGGAGTTTTAAAATGTTATCGAAATGAAAAACAACTTTTGTGTTATAATGAGCGGCGGAATCGGAAGTCGGTTCTGGCCTGCAAGCAGAACATCTCTGCCTAAACAGTTTCTGGATTTCTTTGGTACAGGTCGCTCATTACTACAGCAGACCTATGACCGTTTCAGTAAGATAATACCCAAAGAAAATATTTACATTATAACCAATGCAAGGTATAGTGATTTAACCAAAGAGCAACTGCCTGAGCTTAATGAAAATCAGATTTTACTGGAACCACAACGCAGGAACACTGCACCTTGTATAGCTTTTGCCGCTAACAGGATTATGGCTGTAAATCCGGATGCAAACATAGTAGTTGCACCATCTGACCATTTAATCCTGAAAGAACAAGACTTTATTAACTGTATAGCAGAAGGACTTGAATTTGTCAATAAAAACGATATTCTTCTAACATTAGGAATAAAGCCAAACAGACCCGAAACAGGATACGGATATATTCAAATAGATTCACAAAAAGAAGGAAACATATC
>CAZCPI010000134.1:0-7072 GCA_964500535.1 uncultured Bacteroidales bacterium | reverse complement strand
TTACCAGTTCATTGAGTTTGCCTGTAATCACCATTGAGAGACCGGCTCCGATAATAAGGAAAACTAAGGACAAAAGAAAACCCAGCAATGTCTTTCTGAAAATGCGTGGTTTCAACATACCTTTATACTTTTCAAAACTATAGTTGATATCTTCTTCCGGGTCTTTTGTGATTGACTTATCGTGAAAAGGTAAAATTTTTCTGATTATTTTATAGCCTCCTCCAATCATAAACATGAGAAAGAAAAAAGATAAAACCATTTCAAAAGCGCTAACCAAAGTAAATACAGTAGGGTCAATTTCCAGAATATTTCCAATCGCAGCAAAATTCATAGTTCCACCTGTGTACATTCCTATCATCATTCCTGAGACCTTCCATAAATCATTTATGCCTTTTCCGTTAAAAATCATATAAGCGGAGAAACATGCTATTGTCACAGCAATTATGCCGCCAATCAATGTGGCAAAAGTTTTTTTCATGGATTTTCTCCACAATCTGAAATCTGAAGAGAGCAACATCAGAGGAATGGCCAAAGGCACAGCCAGATTCATAATCCATTCCTGAATGGGTTTTATGTCGACATCACCTAAAAAGTCAGGTTTCACCAATCCACTTAGTGCCATGATTATACCGAGGCAATAAGACATCAGTATTGTGCCTATTTTACGTGCTGTTTTATAACGATTGTAAATTAGGATTATAATAACCGGGCCGATAATATACAGCAGGGATATCAGTGCAATCTTCATTTTCCTCTATATTTTAAGATGTCCAAAGATAGAAAAAAACGGATATTGATGCTTATATTTGAAGTCAAATACTAAATTTTGAAGGAATGAAAATCGGTCTGCTTTCAGATACACATGCCTGGTGGGAGGAAAAATTCAATAAATATTTTGCTGATTGTGATGAAATATGGCATGCGGGTGATATGGGTTCGGCATTTGTTGCGGACAAGATGGAATCATTCAAGCCGGTCAGGGGTGTTTACGGGAATTGTGATGGATACGATATACGATTAAGATTTCCGAGGTTTCTTTTTTTTGAGGCAGAAGGAGTTAAAGTATTGCTTACTCATATCGGAGGTTATCCCGGTAAATATGCGCCTGAGATAATCAGGGAGCTTAATCAGTACAAACCCGATTTATTTATCTGCGGTCATTCCCACATACTTAAAGTTAAATATGATAAGGACCGTTCTATGATGCATATCAATCCGGGAGCGGCAGGATTGCAGGGTTTCCAGACCGTAAGGACTCTGGTTCGCTTTGAGATTAACAGCGGTAAAATCGAAAATCTTGAAGTTATAGAGTTAAGATCAGAAAATGCCCGTGGTGAAGATAATTCTGTTATGATTGATTGAATATGAAATTTCCCAACCGGACAGGAAGAATCCTGCCACGATATCTTTATTTTTGACCCCGGCTTTAAACGAAATGTTCTTCAGTAGATTATAATATACGCTGGCATCAAATTCATTTTCTTTACAGATTAAAATGCCTGAATTTGTCTTGTACGGATTGTTTTCATTATGAAACCTGTACTGATAATATGCTCCTATCGATAGATTCGGGATGAGGTAATATCCTGCAGAAAATCTTGCGCCATAATCAACGAACAATTCGGCGCCGTCCCCGGGATGTGTATAATCTGAACATAATAAACTGAAATAGGGAGTGAATTCAATGGCCAGTCTTTCGTCGTCAGATTTATAGAGTTGAGTTGGAAATCCCAATGTAAGTGAACCGATTTCTTTTGAAAACATCGTTTGTACGACAGCACCGAAATATCTTTTTACCGGTATGTTAAGGCGTACTCCGATATTCCAGTATTTATTATAATCACGCCCGAGAAAAACATCAAGGTTAGCTTTTTTCCTGTTGTAAAGGGTTTCAATCGTCAGATACCCCGGTTGATACGGGTCATGATAATACTTGGGTACAAACTTTTTTAAAATAACTGTGTCTTCAGATTTTGCATCATTTATAAACTCGAATGCATGGTTTCTCTGATTGTTCCTGATGAAACCGTCCTCATCAAGAAACTCATTACCTCTGAACCTCCCCGAATAGGTTTTCTGCGAATTTTCAAGGAAAAACCTGTATTTGTCTTTGGCAAGGCTGTCCAGACCAACATTTTCAAATGCAAAACCTTCAATAAATGTCAGGTTTGAGAAATAATCAAGATCATGATAAATCCTGCGGGTAATCCAGGCTTCACTTAATGCTTTGTTGTAATCTTTGTTGATAATGGCATCATTTACTTCTGCATAAGCTTTGGAAAGTTTCAAATCTCTGGCAGTAGGTATATCAGTCATTTCCTTATGAACGGGTGAAATTCTTCCGGTTTCGTCAAGAGGCAGGTTTTCAGGATTAACGGTTTTGCATCCGCCAAGAAAAATCATTATACCGAAAAAAATATAAAGACATTTATTCACCTGAGATTGTTTGGTTTAAATTAAGGCCATCAGGAATAAAACATGCGATTACAATCTCTGGCATGCTTATTTCCTGCTGCAAAGATATTAAATGTAACTACTTTTTTACCTGTGAAACCAAAACCTTTACATAGTAATCAGAGATTTTCCTTTCAACATTTATATCGGGATAGGGAAGGCAATCAATCAGTTTTATGTTATAACCAGATATTGTAGTGTCGTTTACAAAAAGTCTGTTTTTGTCATTATAATTTTCAAGCGAGAATGAAACTGGTTTCGCATTGCCATTGTAAAGTCGCATACTAACAGAAACATATCCTGCCCAAAAACATTCCACATTTTTCGGGCAACGGCAATCTGTAGGTACTGAATCAAATGATATACCAATGTTATTTTCATGATTATAAAGACATTCGGCATATGGGATTTTTGTAGTATCATTCAATACAAATGTAACCAATCCGCTGCCGTCAAAAGGTTTATCCTCAGGAATAATATTACCACTTTCATTGCAGGAGAAAAGTGTTATAGTCATAATTACTGACATAACAGTTGTTAGTAAACCGAACTTTCTCATAACCAAACGTTTTATTGTACAAAGATGATAAAACAGACTACAATGCTACATATTTTTTTCATCAAATAAAAGCAGGGACTATATTAAAATAAATTTTATTATTTTTAGAAATCAATATAAAACTAAATAAACCATGATAAAGATAGTTGCAGTCCATACAGCATTTGCTCTGGTAGAGCCGATGAATAAACTTTTCAGCGAAAATCTTCCACAGGTTAACCTGGGACATATAGTTGATGACAGTCTGATCAAAGAAGTCATTCAAAACAATAAAGTAACTAATGCAGTAAGGAGAAGATTGCTTGCATATTATCAGGCAGCAGTGGATTCAGGTGCAGATTTCATCTTCAATTGTTGCTCTTCAGTTGGTGATGTTGCCGAAATGGGCAGAAGTGTGGTCTCGGTTCCTGTCTTCAGGATTGATTATCCAATGGCAGTGCAGGCTGTAACATTTTCAGATAAGATAGGTGTGGTTGCAACCTTACAAACAACGATGGCTCCCACGACAGGATTACTAAGAAGATTAGCGGCTGAAACCGGCAAAAATCTGAAACTGACTGAAGGTCTTGCTGACGGTGCATTTGCCGCGGGGCAGTCAGGTGATACTGAAAAACATGACCGGTTAATAGCTGAAGCAGCTTTGAGGATTGCTAAGGATTGTGATGTGATAGTACTTGCACAGGGTTCAATGGCAAGAATGGAACATAAACTCGCTGAGTTGACAGGCAAAATGGTGCTTTCAAGTCCACTAACAGGAGTTCTGGGACTAAAAGAATATTTGATTCAAAAAAGCCTTATTTAATCCGTTTCGTGCTTTCCCGGCAGTACGATAGTGATATTGGCATTTTTTTTCCTCATTCTCGCCCGCTGCTCAGGGTCGTGAAGATATAATAATAGAGAATTTTGTAAATTATAATAACCTGAAACCATGGAAAAACCTTCTCTCAATGATGTTAATATTGTGCCTACCGACGAGGTTTTGGAAATGCAACTCGGTGAAACCTACTCCACATTTAAGGAGTTGATTGATACCTTGCCTGAAAAGGATATGACCCACGAATGGAGATATTACAACGATGGCAAGGCGTGGCTTTGTAAAGTGCAATACAAGAAAAAGACCGTTTTCTGGCTTTCAGCCTGGGAAAAGTACTTTAAAACTACATTTTATTTCACTGAAAAATGTTTTGAAGATTTTGATAAATTGCCTGTAAATGAAGATTATAAAAGTCAGTTATCAGAATCGGGCTCTTTTGGAAAACTTCATCCTCTGACATTTGTTTTTGGAAGCCGGGATCAACTGCAGGACTTTTTCATCATTGCTGATTTTAAGAAGAAGCTATAGACACTCGTTTAAGTTCTGCAGATAAACTGCATATTGACTTGAGGTTTACAAAAAAGCTTCTCAGATAAACAATCGAAGATTGCTGTACCTGTTTAATGTCATTGTTTATTGTAATAATACTCTCTGATAAAGAATCAAAGATGCCCGGCTTGAAGAGTCAGTAAAGGGATTCAAAACCAGTGTGTATATTCCGCGCGGATTCCTGCGAGGAGAAAAATTAATAGAATAATACCGTGAAGAAAAGAAAAATAGTACTGCTTTTTTTAGTGCTCGCAGGAGTTATAACATTTCTTGACAGAGTTAATATAAGTGTTGCTGGTGCGACAATCATGCAGGATCTGGACCTTTCACGCAAGCAATGGGGCTGGATTCTCAGTGCATTCATTCTTTCCTATGGTCTTATGCAAATACCTCTTGGCGCCTGGGGTGACAAGAAGGGGCACAGAGTTGTTTTGACTGCGATAGTAGTATGGTGGTCTGTATTTACTGCATTGACAGGTATGGCTAACGGTTTCATCATGCTGATAGTTGTAAGACTAATGTTTGGGATTGGTGAAGCCGGCTCGTATCCCTGTATGACCGGCGTTATCGGTAAGTGGTTCAAGCCTTCTGAAACCGCTAAAGCACAGGGTTTTATATGGGCGGCAAGCAGGATGGGAGGGGCATTGACTCCGTTTATCGTTATACCTGTAATTGCCGGTTTGGGTTGGCGTATGGCTTTTTATATTCTTGGTTCAGCAGGATTGCTTTGGGCTTTATTATGGTTCATATTTTACAGGGACAGGCCTTCTCTGATTAAAGGCATAAAAGAAGATGAACTTAAAACATTACCGGAAGAACAGACTCATAAAGAAAAAAAGAAAATCCCGTGGAAGCAGATTATTTCAAAAAAACAGTTCTGGCTTATCCTGTCAATGTATTTCTTTTATGCATGGGGCAGCTGGTTTTTCTTTTCATGGTTCCCGACTTTTATGGAGCTTGGGCGTGGTTTCGAAAAGAGCCAGCTTACATATGTGATTGCAGTACCTTTCATTATGAGTATGATTGGTAATATATCTGGAGGATATCTTAGTGACAAGTTGTCTGCTAAATTCGGACTAAAGACCGGGCGCAGGCTTCTGGGAGTTACAGGACTAATCGTCTCTGCACTCTTTATGTTTCTTGCAGGCTTTATTCCCGGCAAACTTCAGGTGTTTATATTCCTTTCACTTTGTTTTGGGGTGATTGACCTTATGCTGCCAAGCGCCTGGGCTATTTGTCTGGATGTCGGTAAAGATTTTGCGGGGGCGGTTTCAGGAGCAATGAATACTGCAGGCAATATAGGAGGTTTTATTTGTGCAACTGTTTTTGGTTATGTTGTCGATGCAAGCGGCAATTACAATGTTCCGTTATTTGTAATTTCAGCTATGCTTGTAATCAGCGCGTTTCTGTTTTACAGAATCGATCCGACAAAGCAATTGGTTGAAGACTAATGAAGACCAGCCTCTAACATGCTTTTGACAAATGTTTTAATCCTGAATTCCGGTGCATGATTTTCTCGCTACTCTATTGCCGGGTTAGCGGAAATTTATTTATTCCAGTATGGAATAAAAGATCCCTCGCTGGTCGGGTAATGCCTGATTTCTATTTAAGTAAGTGGCAAACCTTTTTGAGAGAGTCTTCATCTCCGACATTGCCCGGAAAAATGATATATGGTATGTCCGGGAAGCGATTAGCTGAATCCGTTTTTATAACAGGTACGCCCGGGATTATCTGACCAAGCACTTCAGATATCCCGATTTCCAGTGATTTCTTCATTATATCAAAAGAAGTAATACCCCCTTTCGCCAGGATATATGCAGGCTTGTATGGCAATTTCTTTACCAGTGAAACCAGAAAGTCCGAAATTCTCAAACCTGCAAGAAGTCTTTCTTTTTCATCATCCATTCTTTTTTCTTTTCTGGATGTGTAAATGGCAGGGGTCTTACCATCAGCTCTGATAATATCAATCTTTCTGATAATATCATCCATATAATTCCAATCTTCAGCGATTGCCTTTTCAATATCAACTTCAACGCCTTTGATTTCTTCATCTTTCAGCAATACTGCCAGTTGGGATGAGCTTTTGCCGACATGAGATCCAACTACAATCAGCCCGGTTTCACCGGAAGTACCTAATGATTTGCCATTAAGTAACTCAATATCGTCGATACCACCGATAGCTTTGGGCAGGGAGGAAGATGTTCTGAAAACAGCGTATGAATCCATTCCTGAAAACCATTCAAGAAATGATTTTGAAAAGATGTTCAGATAATTGTAATCAATGGCATCTACTATCACATATTTCAATTTGAGGAACTTTTCGAAAGACTGCAGAGAAAACCGGAGACCGGATTCCGGTGCTGGCATTCTCGGCTGCATTACATCAGGGTCTCCACCATTTCTATATGAAACAGAAGATTTCCCGGTGCTTGAGGTATTTAGATTTGGTTCGCGGGATGAATCCGGCAATTTATTATAATCGCCGGTACTGAGATCTTCGAGACTAATCCTGCCGGTTTCTTCTTTAGAAATACTACCTTTTGATTTTTCAATAATATACTCAGTCAAATCTGAATTTTTGTAACCAAACACATTGTCAGAAGCAAATTCTGTCTCGCTAACGGGGATGAGATCATCTCCAGACCTCATGTAATGGACTCCATCGATTGTAATTCTGCCGGCTTCAAAAAAAGAAG
>CAZCPI010000133.1:1372-7075 GCA_964500535.1 uncultured Bacteroidales bacterium | reverse complement strand
ACATGATTTATCATTTAACTAATTTATGTAATTTTATAGAGTTAAAACTTGATCAGTTACAACTTAGCTGCAATATCAGAAATTAAAATAGATGGAAATAGTATTATCAGTTGCCGGATTGTTGATTGGAATAATAATTGGTTGGCTATTCGCAAAATCAAGAAGTAACGCGACAGTGCAGGCTGAGAAAGAAAAAGCTTCTGAAAAATATATTGCTCTGGATAAAGAGTTTGGAGCATTCAAAGCATCAGCAGAAAGCGGGATGAAAGCTGCAAATGAAAAGATATCTGACAAACAAACTATTATAAATGAGCAACAAAGCAAAATAGCTGAATATGAAAACACTCTATCAGGTTTGAAAGATCAGCTTTCAGTGGCAAGCGCAAATCTTGAATTTACCATTAAAGCTATTGAGGACAAAACAAATGATATAACTGCAGTTAAAAAAGAATTGTCTGAAATAACCTCAGATAATAATAAGCTCAACAGAGAGTTGGCTTCTGCCATTGCCGACAAAAACGCACTTAAAGAAAAGCTTGAGACTCAAAAGGCCGAAATAGAAGAGCTGGGCAGGAAGTTCAACATGGAATTTGAGAATATTGCCAATAAAATACTTGAAACCAAAACCGAAAAATTCACCGAGCTGAATAAAAGCAATCTCAAAGATATACTCGATCCTCTAGGCAAGAATATTGAAGACTTCAAAAAAGTTGTCAATGATACCTACACTACAGAATCCAAGGAACGCTTTTCCCTTGGCGAAAAAGTCAAGGAGCTTGCCGAGCTTAACCAACAGATCAGCAAGGAAGCCCGCGATCTTACCAGAGCACTTAAGGGTGAAGCCAAAACTCAGGGTCGCTGGGGAGAAATGATACTTGAAACCATCCTTGAAAAATCAGGTTTGAGAAAAGGGGAAGAATATTTCATGGAATACCAGCTTACTGACGATCAGGGAAATCCTTTAAGGTCTGATGCCGCTGGCAAAAAAATGCGTCCTGACGCAGTAATCAAGTATCCGGACAACAGAAATGTCATAATAGACTCCAAGGTTTCACTAAATGCTTTTACCCGATATATTGAAACCGAAGATCCTGAAATACAGAAAAAAGAACTGGCTGATCATGTATCTGCCGTCAAAAACCATATTGTTGCATTAAGCACCAAAGGTTATGATGATTATGACAAGTCACTTGATTTTGTTATGATGTTCATACCCAGCGAACCTGCTTATATAGCTACATTAAAGGGCGATCCTGATATCTGGAATTTTGCTTACGAAAAAAGAATTCTTTTGCTCAATCCGACCAATCTTATTACATCATTAAAACTCATCGTTGATCTCTGGAAAAGGGAGAAACACAACAGAAATGCTCTTGAGATTGCTGATCGCGGAGCAAAGATGTACGATAAGTTTGTAGGTTTTGTTGCAAATCTTGAAGATATCGGCAAGAACTTAACCAAAGCTCAGGCATCTTATAACGAATCTTATAAGCAGCTGACTTCAGGAAGTGACAATCTTGTGCTTCAGGCAACCAAAATGAAAAATCTTGGTCTGAAGGCAAAGAAAAATCTTCCTGATGAGTTGGTTCAAAATAATGAATAATCCTAAATGTACCTTAAAAGCATAAAAATATAATACTTAAAAAACAGATTCATAAAAAGACTTTAAAAACTAACTTGCTATGAAGAAGAACACAAAATTATTAATTGTTGCCGGAATGGTTTTCGCGATGATTATTGGTTATTTAATTGGAACATTGGTAGATTATCCTGATGTAGACAAGAATTCTGTTGCCGGAACGATAAGCAAAATCAACAACTATAGAAATTCTCAACTGGTCCCGGATGAAGTTGAACTTAAAAATGAATTGATTTCTGATACTGCGAAGCTCAAAAATATGAGAAAATTTCTATCATTTCATTATTACAACGTGTTGAAAACTCAGGAAGAGATCAAGGCCGCTTTAGATATCGTAAATGCTGAGTCTGGTTTCAAAGCTAAAAATGAAAACGTAATAAAATCACTTGAAAGCTATAATAAATATCTTTCGTCAGCCAGAACAGATCTTCTGCTTACACTTTCCGCATTGACAAATCCAAAAGAAACCAATCCTGCAGCACTTAGAGATTTGATTAACCAAACAAATAATGTTATTGCTCAATGTAAATACAGGAACATGGGAATTGGCGAAATGATTGATGCTCTGTCTGAATATGTTAATGTGGATAAATCAGGTAAAACCGATGAGCTGAAGCGGATACATGACGTACTGATGTTAAACCAGATAAATGTAGCTGTTCTTACAGGAAATAAAAGTAATTTGAAGGATTTCGAAAATAAACCTTTTTTGTCAGATTCAGAGAAACTGCAGCTATTTGATAAAGAATCTTTTAACAGATTGCTTGCCAACGATATGGAGAAGCTTTCATTCCTGGATCTCGAGAAACTCGGTATTGAAGATGCCGAAAAACTCGGCACTTTGGATAAGGAAAAACTCGGGACTTTGGATAAAGAGAAACTCGGCACCTTAGATAAAGAAAAGCTGGGAGCTTTGGATAAGGAGAAACTTGGTATTATTATACCTGACGCCGAGCTACAAGCTTGCTTTACTGATATAGAAAAACTTGGCTTTTATTGTGACAAGGATAATCTGAATATTATATATATCCATGATAAAGAAAAACTTGGCCTTGTAAATGACAAAGAAAAGTTAAATCATATTGAAATCGGAGACGCTGAAAAAATCAGCAGTTTCGGAATGTTTGACTCTGAGACTCTGGGATATTTAAGTCCTCTGATCAATTAACAGCCTTTGATAAAAAGCAGACAGGACCATTACCTATTAAGTAAACGATCCGGTTTCTGCTTACCAGCAGAGACTGGATTTGTTGAGAAAATTGCATGCGATAATTATTGTAAAAATAAAAATTCACAAAAAAATGACTTTAAAATTTAGCCTATTATGAAGAAGAACACTAAATTATTGATTGTTGCCGGAATGGTTTTCGCGATGATTATTGGTTATTTAATTGGAATATTGGTAGATTACCCAAATGTAGACAAGAATTCTGTTGCCGGCACAATTAGCAAAATCAACAACTACAGAAATTCTCAGTTGGCCCCAAATGAAGTTGAGCTTAAAAATGAACTGGTTTCTGATACCGCCCAACTCAAAAAAATGAGAAAATTCCTATCATTCCATTATTATAATGTGTTGAAAACACAGGAAGAAATCAAGTCAGCTTTAGATATCGTAAATGCTGAGTCTGGTTTTAAAGCTAAAAATGAAAATGTAATAAAATCACTTGAAAGCTATAATAAATATCTTTCGTCAGCCAGAACTGATCTTCTGCTGGCACTTTCCGCATTGACTAACCCCAAAGAAACCGATCCTTCTGCGCTTAGAGATTTAATTAACCAGACAAACAATGTAATTGCTCAATGTAATTACAGAAACCGGGGAGTTGGCGAAATGATTGATGCTCTGTCTGAATACGTCAAAGGGGATAAATCAGGTAAAACAGATGAACTTAAACGTATACATGACATTTTGATGTTAAACCAGATAAACGTAGCTGTTCTTACTGGAAACAAAAGCAATTTGAAGGATTTCGAGAATAAACCTTTTTTGTCTGATTCAGAGAAACTGCAGATATTTGATAAAGAATCTTTTAACAGATTGCTCATCAACGATATGGAGAAGCTTTCATTCATGGATCTCGAGAAACTTGGCATTGAAGATGCTGAAAAACTCGGAACTTTGGATAAGGAAAAACTTGGAGTTACTGATGCTGAGAAAATCGAAGCATTTGACAAGGAAAAACTCGGATTCATTATAACTGACGCTGAGTTACAGGCTTCCTATTCTGACAAAGAAGATCTTGGTATTTATCAAGACAAGGATAATCTTAATCTTATTTATATCCATGATAAAGAAAAACTTGGTCTTGTAAATGACAAAGAAAAGTTAAATCATGTAGTAATCGAGGACGCTGAGAAATTTAATAGTTTTGGCATATATGATTCTGAAGCTCTTGGATCTTTAAGTGATTGGATCAATTAACAGCTAATAATTAAGTGACGGAACTTTATTTTTGGGAAAAACAATTAATCGATCATGATAAAAGAAAAAATATCTTTCTTAATAATCATTTTAACGCTTATTTCCTGTCATAAAAAGGCAGACAAGGCCGCAACCTCTGATGTAAACAATCCGGTTTCTGCATACCAGCAGGGACTGGATTTGTTGAAACCAAATGCATCCGGAACTGTTGATTTTGTAAAAGCACTGGAAATGTTCAACAAATCCGCTTCAGAGAACCCTGATCATATTGAGTCCAGACTCAGGAAGATGCATTGCGAATTTCAGCTTGGACAGATGGAGAACGCCCTGCAGACTGCCGAAAACGTGCTCAACGATAAGCAGTTTCAGACTACCAGATATATGCCTCAGTTTTTTGTGACAGCAGGTTTCGCCTGTAAGGTATTAGGAAATGAAGAGAAAGCTAATGATTATTTTGGCAATGCACTTGATATTTATAATAGCAGGATAAGTATTTCAAAAGAAGATATTGATGCAATTTCCAATAAAGCCGTTGTTTTATGTTATCTTGGCAGAAAAAATGAGGCTGTTGATTTCCTGAGTACTATCGTGCTGGATGCCGAAAAGCAGAAAGTGGTAGATGAATTCAAGTCTTACATTGCATCTCTTGATGTCGATAAAATGATATATGAGTTAAAAGGAAACAACAATTGATTCTCCCCGCCGCAAGTTGCAGAGTATGCGCGCACCGGAATTCAACGAAGTACGCAACTCCTATTTTGAAAAATAATTAATCAAACATGAGAAAAGAAAAAGTATTCGTCATTAAAATAATCCCGTTTTCAGTCCAGTTAGCAAGTGGAGAGCTTACAGTGTATGGCAAAATATATTCCAAAAAGAAAATTATTTACTGGGACACAAACTACCATTATGTTGAGAAGTCAGACATCAGGTTATACTTGCCCCCCAGAGAATGTGAAGACATTATTCAGGCCGAAACCGAAATGTACAAATACATAAAGGACTTTAACCAGGATTACAGGTATAACCATAAATACTGAATTAAAAAAAAGGGGATCAACTCCCCTTTTTTCTCCTCCATCTATATATCATAAAACAGATGTTTTATCACATATCCTTTTTCAATATTATCAGCATCGCCAGCTCTTTATTTGCAAATGAAGCATACTGCTTGTAATTCTGCTTTATCCGTGCTTTGAGTTTCAGACTGTCTTCAGGTTTAAACAAATAAAGAGTATCTACACTCAAAGGATCAATCGATAAATAATCCTCTTTTGTTCTTACAACTCTATCTCCGGCAACAATCAAACTTACTTCGGTTTTTACAAGTTCATCATAACACTTTTCGGTAAACCAACTCGAAAACTTTGATTTCTCAATAGAAACCTGTTTGTCATTCTTTAATGTAATAACCATACCTCCGCCATAATTCCCATTTTTAAATTTGATATAATTTTCCGGGCTAAATTCTTTAAGATGATTTATAAATTTTTCTTTCTCATAATAGCCTGTCATTGCGATAGATTCGACATTATTAGCATCAATCGACAGATATTCTTTTTTAGAAATGAATCTGTCACCCAACATTATGAAGATCTTGTCCTTGACAAGCCGGTTATAAGATTCTTCATCAAATTGA
>CAZCPI010000133.1:0-1272 GCA_964500535.1 uncultured Bacteroidales bacterium | reverse complement strand
AATGCAGCTTTATCACTTACATTAGTTTTATGCTTCGCATCTGAATAATACTGTCCAAAATTATCAGGCCGAAGATTGGTTTCATTTACAAAACTACTCTTTCCATTAGTCCGATAGATTTTGTTTTGTTGAAGAGCCTCAGCTCCAACATCTTTAAAAGCATGGATTTTGCCCGGTTCAAACAAACTAGTATAGTAATCAATTATCTTCTCATCAACTTTTAAATTATCAGGTAAATCCACCTTGACTTTAGAGAATGGCAAAATCATCGCAGCCAACATCGAACACAAAAGAAAGGCTCTCAAATGCTTTAGTCTGGTTTCTTTACGTTGATACAAGATGAAAACCATGTAACAAATGCTCAGACAAATAGTTGAAATCAAAATATATGAGACAAATGCTTCCATATTAAATATTTTTATTTCCCGCTTTTCTTACTTATCTCACTTTCAATTATGTCTTTAAGCTCCTCAAGTTCCTGCAGACTCACTTTTTTCTCTTTCACAAACGTCGAAACCATTTGATTGAGTGAGCCATTGAACAAACCTTTCACAGCGTGTTTCATTATGGATTTCGCATACTCCTGCCTCGAAATGACAGGATAAAAGACATTGGTTTTGCCAAAAGTCTTGTGAGCCACAAACTCCTTTTTCTCCAATACTTTTATTACGGTAGCTATAGTCGTATATGCAGGTTTAGGTTCCTTCATTTTATCCAACACGTCTGAAACCGCACCTTCTTTAATTTCCCACAAAACCATTAAGATTTCTTCCTGTGCTTTTGTTAGTTCTCTCATGCCGGCTTAGTATTAATAAGATTTACAATTAAATACAATTACATAAATGAATCACGACAAACATACTACAAATATTTTCTATCTACTACATTTATAGTATTTATTTTCGCCACGTTTGATATTTTTAACTTTTAGCTAACTTAAGCTATTTTATCCACGCAAATCAAGAAAAAACAAAAAACCTGCTAACTTTACACCAGCAATCAAAACAAACTATTATGTCTTTATGGAGAGTCATATTGTGCATTATCTTCCCACCTTTGGCTGTTGTTGACAAAGGATGCGGCTCATTTGTCCTGGTTTTTATCCTTACCTGCTGCGGATGGATACCCGGAGTAATCGGAGCCCTGATCATTTGCAACAAATAATCAGGCACAGCTAATAATCACAACCTTAATGGAATAAAAAATATTAAATAAATTTGACGTACGTATGGCGTAAGAATGGCGTAGATAATACGATTAAATTATTTGGAG
>CAZCPI010000132.1:0-7133 GCA_964500535.1 uncultured Bacteroidales bacterium | reverse complement strand
AAATCATATTGATTGTCAATATTTCTGGTCCAGACCGGAAATCTCAAATCATAACAAATTATCATGCTGATATTCCATCCCATATAGTCTACAATCAGTTTCTCATTTCCCTCAGCATAATACATATTTTCTTCACCCATTCTGAAAGTATGTCTTTTGTTGTAAAAAGACTTTTCTCCATCAGGTTTTATAAAGAAACCTCTGTTATAATATTTTTTTTCTGAGGGCTTGTTATTACCCGTGCCAATAATGCTTCCGGCAATGGCAAATCCATAATCTTTAGCCATATTAGTAAAAGCATTAATAGTTTCGCCATCATCACTTTCGGCAAGGTCCGCGGCATTCAGGCTGAAACCTGTAGTACACATTTCCGGAAGTACAACCAAATCTGTCTTACCGGCAAGACCGGAAAGCAAACTGTCGTAGTATAGAATATTTGCACTCTTATGTTCCCAGATAATATTATTCTGGACAAGGCTTACCCTCATTTTATATGGTATTTTCAGATTGCAAAGTTTTCAGGATGTTTTGCCACCACACCTTTAAATTTCTGCTTGATGGCCTCAATGTCAGCATGTTCGTCTCCAGTTGGCTCGAAGACGTCAAATAGACTGACTTTTTTCTTACCATAATCGATGCTAACCAGAGTCATAGGCACCTTAGCTTTCATAGAAATAACATAAAAGCCTCTTTTCCATTTAGGGTTCCTTTTTCTGGTTCCTTCCGGAGTGATGGCAACATTAAATATATCCATTTTTTGGAAAAGCTCTGTTATCTGGTCCGTGAATTTGCTGGCTTTACTTCTGTCTACGGGAATACCTCCCAATTTTTTAAAGAGAATGCTTAAAGGCCAGATCATCCATTCTTTCTTTATGATGAAATTGGCATTTCTTCCCATCGCAGTGTAACCAAGCTTTCCGAGAAGAAAATCCCAGTTGCTTGTATGAGGTGCAACAACCAGAATGCATTTGTTGAAATCAGGAGTTTTAGCTTCCCATGACCAACCCAATAGTCTCAGTATGAGTCTTGATAGTTTTTGCATAAGTAATAATTTATAATAAGCAAAGATAAGATATTTATGTTAAATCTTTGGGAATTTGACTATATTTGCACCTTGTATTTTTATTCAATAGAGTGTTGATGGTAAAAAAGAAACCCGACTTAATATTTATTAATAGCTGGGAAGTCTGCAATAAAGTCGGAGGTATATATACTGTACTTTCGACTCAGGTTGCATCGCTTCAGTCATTATTTGGAGAAAACCTGATTTATATTGGTCCTGATTTGAAAGGCAGATCGGATCAACCCGAATTCAGGGAAGTAAAAAGTCTTTTTTCTGATTGGAAAAAGAATCTTGAATTGGAAGGACTTAAAGTTCGTATTGGCCGCTGGAAAATACCCGGTAATCCTGTCGCGATTCTGGTGGATTTTTCATCAACCTATAATGAAAAAAATCAGATTTATGCTGATATCTGGAAATGGTATGGTGTTGATTCCCTGAATGCCTGGGGTGATTATGATGAATCCTGCATGTTTTCGGTCTGTTGTGCAAAAGTTATTTGCAATATTGTTAATTCAAATCTTACTGAAGGTCAAAAAATAGTTGCACATTTTCATGAATGGACTACAGGCATGGGTTTGTTATATTGCAAACACAATGCGCCTGGTATTTCAACGGTATTTACAACACATGCGACTTCTATTGGAAGATCGATATGCGGTAACGATCGACCGCTCTATGAATTTATGTCAGGTTATAATCCTGATCAGATGGCAAGGGAATTAAATATGGTTTCAAAGCATTCGCTTGAGAAAACAGCTGCAAAAGAAGCATCCTGCTTCACTACGGTTAGTGAAATCACAGCAAGAGAGTGCAGATATCTTTTAGGAAAACAACCTGATATCGTAACTCCCAATGGCTTTGAAGATAAATTTATTAAAAAAGGTTCTGCTGCCGGTAAATTAAGGAAAGAAAGCAGAAGGCTGATTGGTGATGTTGCCAAAGCTGTTTTCGGGCATGAGATTGAAAATGACGCTGTTTTTGTTGGAATTGGTGGACGATACGAGTTCAGGAACAAAGGCATAGATGTTTTTGTAGATGCTTTGCAACAACTTAAAAATCAGAAGGCTTTAAACAAAGAAGTGATAGGGATAATGATGATTCCTGCTGATGTAAGTGCCCCGAGAACTGAAGTTACCCAAAGGATGGTAAATATCGATGAAGCAGCTTCAGGACCAATATATATGCCATTTCTGACTCATTGGCTGAATAATATTGAGCATGATAAAATTATGAATATGTTGAAACACCGTGGTTTCACCAATATGAATGATGAAAGAGTGAAAATATTATTCGTACCTTGCTATCTTGACGGAAGAGATGGTGTCTTCAATAAGACGTATTATGATTTGTTATATGGCATGGATCTGACTGTGTTCCCTTCTTATTATGAACCATGGGGATATACTCCTTTAGAAAGTGTATCATTTTCAGTTCCAACCATTACCACGAATCTTGCAGGTTTTGGTGATTGGGCGAAAAGACAAAATTGCATAAATGGAATATCTGATGGTATAGCTGTTATAAACAGGACTGATCATAATTATAAGGATGTTGTCAATGAAATTTGTTTGACAATGCTCGATTATATAAACAAAAGTGATTCCGATAAAAAGGAGATTTCTAAAAAGGCACATGATCTTTCAGAAAAAGCGTTGTGGCCTGTTTTTATTAACGAATATGAAATGGCTTATTCGATTGCTTTAAGTTCAAATTAAACAAAAAGGTTTATGGTAAGAATGAGTAAAGTGAGTCCTGCACAATGGACAGAAGTTGTAATAAAATCAAGTATGCCTGCAGGTTTGGAAAAATTGCAGGAAATGGCATACAATATATGGTGGTCATGGAACTTTGAAGCAAAGAATTTATTCAAGGAAATGGACCCTGATCTTTGGCTGGAATGTGGAAAAAATCCAATAAAACTGTTGGAGGCAATACCTTACAGGAAGCTTCAGGAGCTTGCTGCAGATCCGGCATTTCAGAATAAGCTCAATCACAACTATGAAGTTTTCAGAGCATATCTTGATATACCTGCCGATAAACAAAAACCAAGTATTGCCTACTTCAGTATGGAATATGGACTGACAGATATATTAAATATTTATTCCGGTGGATTGGGTGTACTGGCAGGTGACTATTTAAAAGAGGCATCTGACATAAATATCGACATGACTGCAGTCGGATTTTTATACAGGAATGGATATTTCACTCAGGAATTATCTATTGACGGTCAACAGGTTGCTGTTTATGAACCGCAGAATTTCTCGAAATTGCCGTTGGCTCCTTTAAATGATAAGAATGGTCAGCAGATTGTCCTCGAAGTTGAGTTCCCGGGATACAAAGTTTATTGTAATATCTGGAAAGTTTCAGTCGGCAGGGTTTCACTATTGTTACTTGATACAGACCATCCTGAAAATAGCGAATATGATCGTCAGATTTCAGCTCAATTGTATGGTGGAGATTGGGAAAACAGGTTGAAACAGGAATTTTTATTGGGCATTGGGGGTATAAAGCTTTTAAAGATGCTTGGTATTAAAAAGGATGTTTATCATTGCAATGAAGGGCATGCTGCTCTGATTAATATGGAAAGGCTGGCCAATTATATTTCGGAAGACAAACTGGATTTTGGTCAGGCTTTGGAAATTGTAAGAGCATCATCTTTATATACTGTTCATACTCCGGTACCTGCCGGTCATGATTTATTTGAAGAAAGTTTATTTTCAAAATATATTAGTGGATATGCTGCTAAGTTAGGTATCAGCTGGGATGAACTAATGGATCTTGGTAGAGAAAATCCGGGAAATGCAGGTGAAAAATTCTCAATGAGCGTTTTTGCGTGCAACACTTGTCAGGAAGTAAATGGTGTAAGCTGGTTACATGGTCAGGTTTCAAAAGAGATGTTTAACCCTATCTGGCCCGGTTACTTTCCTGAAGAATTACATGTGGATTATGTTACAAATGGTGTCCATCTTCCGACATGGACGGCTTCTGAATGGCAAAAGCTCTATTTTAAACATTTCGGTATGGAATGGATAAAAGATCAGGCGAATCCAAAGAACTGGGAAAAAATTTATGAAGTCAGTGATGATGAAATATGGGAAACCAGGACTTTGCTTAAGCAGAAACTTATAAAATACGTTAAGGCAAAATATAAAGAAAACTGGTTGAAAGGTCAGGGCGATCCTTCGCGTGTAGTATCCTTACTTGATAAAATTAATCCTGATGCTTTGATAATAGGTTTTGGACGTCGTTTCGCTACCTATAAACGTGCTCATCTGTTATTTACTAATCTCGAAAGATTATCAAAGATCGTAAATAATCCATCAAGACCAGTTCAGTTTGTTTTCACAGGTAAGGCTCATCCGGCAGACGGTGGAGGTAAGGGTCTGATTAAACGTATTGTGGAAATATCCAGAATGCCTGAATTTGAAGGGAAAATAATCTTTCTTGAAAACTATGACATGGGTTTGGCGAAGAGACTGGTTTCAGGTGTGGATATATGGCTGAATACTCCGACAAGACCTTTGGAAGCTTCGGGAACATCAGGCCAGAAAGCTGAAATGAACGGTGTCCTTAATTTTTCCGTTCTTGACGGATGGTGGCTTGAAGGTTATACTAAGGGCGCAGGTTGGGCTATTACAGAGAAAAATACATATCAAAATCCTGAATATCAGGATCAGCTTGATGCTGTTACAATCTATAATATGCTTGAAAATGAGATAATACCATTGTACTATGCTAAAAACAGTAAAGGCTATTCACCTGAATGGATTTCTTATATCAAAAACTCAATTGCCGGCATAGCACCAAGATTTACAACAAGACGAATGATAAATGATTATCTGGAAAAATTTTATCATAAACTTGCTGAAAGATCTGCTTATCTTGCTGAAAACAATTTTGCTAAAGCAAAAGAGCTATCTGCCTGGAAAGAATTGGTAGCTTCAAAGTGGGATGATATATATATAAAAGAAAGGAACTACTCAGATAAACTTCTTTCGAGTCCGGTATTAGACGAAACATATGATATTAAAGTCGTTTTAGGCAATACAGGCATGAAGAGTGGCATTGGACTTGAAATTGTAATTCTTAATTACAGGAGTGATGGTACAAGAGAAGTTAATACGAGAGAGTTTGAACTTATAGATTCCGACAATGACACTATGACTTTTCAACTGAACCTGAAGATAGTCAGATCAGGTACATTCACATGGTCTTTGAGAATGTACCCGAAAAATCCGGATCTTCCTCATCGTCAGGATTTCAGCTATGTTAAATGGTTTAAATAAAATCAGAATTCCGGAAGTAATAATTCATTAATCCATTTGAAGTTGGGTTCTTTTTGCAGGGCTGTCTTATAGACAGCCTTTGCTTTATCTTTTTTATCAAGCTTTATATAAACATTGGCTATATATACGTAAAGATTAAGGTATTGCCAGTTGTTTTTAGTCTGATTGTTCTTTTCCAGAGATTTTAAAGCCTTTTCATAATAAGCAAGACTTCTGTTTTTATCTCCGCCAAACATCGAAGGGGCATGAAAATAAGCATTAGCCCTGTCAGTCAATGCCTGTGTATTTTCAGGATTTGTTTCAATAGCTTTATTCAACCATTTTAAGCTTTCTTTACCGAGAATGATCATCTTAAATCTGTTGATTGATATTTCAAATGCAACAAAAGCACCTTTTAATGCCATTGCTGTAGCATTTTCAGGATCCTGCTTTAAAATCTGATCGCACAGGACAGACCCTTTTTTAAGTGTGCTTAAAGCCACCTCTTTTCTTTTTTTACTAAGACAATAAGCGGTGAAACCATAGTAATATTCAGCCAGTTCAAGTTTGTTCGACACAGTAGTCAAACTCCCCTTGTTTCTTTCCATTTCCTTAATAACTCTTTCCCAGCCAGTCATATTGGCTGAAACGTATGAATTATATACAATCTGTTTTCTTTCTTCAGCTGAATAATTTGCTTTAATTATCTGAGACGAAACCAAAAATAAAAGGAGAAAAGCTGAGAGCTTAAGTTTAAAAGTCATAGTCAATATGATTAAATTACCAGTTATCAGTTCTGAAATTCGGAGTCCAGAGACCGTCGAGATTTGAAATGCTGGCAGGAGGATTCGTACCCCAGCAATATCTTACTGCTACAGGCTTTTGTACTAAAGGGCTTGAAACAACGATTGTGTTTCCATCAAACCTTGCGTTTGCCCAAACAAAATTCCTGTCTTCGCCGCAAATAGCAAAGCCGGTAAGTCTGGTGTTCCATGCAACAATACCTTCTTCAAGATTACTGAAGAACAATCTTATCGTATTATTTTCAACCTGATAATGGCTGTATAAAGGGCCGGAATAAACAACTTTTTCACCATAAGCAAGTGCTCTTGCTGCAAGCGATAATCTGTAACCAATTTCCTGTTTGTTTTTAGGATGAATATTTGTCGGCTCATCTCCGGCATTTTCAATCGCACAAACCATGGCAGTGTTAGGTATTGAAAGGTTCTGTACCTGAGCTTCTCTTACAGTCATCATTGGCCCATCTTCAACCGGATTAGACATAGGTTTGCCGTAATTTGCTATCTGAACATAAATGAACGGGAAGTTCCCTTGCTTCCAAACTCCTCTCCAGTCTTCAACAAGAGTCTCCATGATTTCCCTGTAGTTTTTGGCAGAAGGACCATTTGATTCACCCTGATACCATATAGCTCCGGTTATAGGATATAATGTAAGAGGGGCAATCATTCCATTGTAACAAACATAAGGATTATGCTGATCAAACATCGGGTCAGGATTCTTAGGCGCTTTTGGAGCCTTACGGTTCTGATCGTTTTTCTGACTTGTTACATCTCCCTGAGATGCCTTAAACTCGGCCATGTTACCAGCAAAATCTTTTAATCCCTGTCTGTATTTAGGCATAGAGTTTATACTGTCTTTAGCATACTTCTCATATTTTGCAGCATAATCATCAAGAAGCCATTTCAGATTAGGATGCTTCATCAACGATTTTTCACTAATCCATGTTTCAGCAGTGCTTGCACCATATGCAGAAGTCATAAGACCTATCGGGACTTCATATTTAT
>CAZCPI010000131.1:0-7166 GCA_964500535.1 uncultured Bacteroidales bacterium | reverse complement strand
TGGTTGGATTCTTATGATATGCTTTTTCAATAAAATATATAGCTGAATCATTTTCATGTTGCCAGGCTTTAAGGTTTGCCTTGAATATTATTATGTCTGCTCTGGTTGTGTCAATTATGTATGCCCTGCCTGCATAGCCTTCAGCATTTTTATAATCTTTTTTTTCGGCAAATTCCAGACTTTTTTTTAACAAGTCGTCAGGATCTTCTGCCGCAAAAGTAAGCTGACAAAACAACAAAGTGACTGAAAAGTATAAAATGCTTTGAATTCTGATTTTCATAGTCAGGCTCAATTTATTTCGACATTGGCTTTTTTTAATATATCCAGTACAAGAGTATCAGGTTTGAATGGCCTTGTAAAACAATAATTTGCTCCTCTTTTTAAAACTTTCATCCGCAAATCAGGAATATTTTCACAAAAGAAACCAATCGGACAAACAATTTTTTTGTTATATCTCAGGTATTCAAGGACCTCAATACCTCTGGCACCTTCGACCATATCTGACAAAAGGATAAGATCGGTTTCTCCTAGATCTTCCAGCTCCCGTAATTCATTAAAGGAACTTACTTTTGTAATATCATTGCTTTTTGAAAACTGCTTAATCATAGTTGCCATCAATTCATTGAAGACAAAGTCATTTGAAATAATAAGAGTTTTCCCTATAGTATTCATGTGAAAGTGAATTCTTTTTTACAAGACAAAAACTATGACAAATAAAGCATTAAAATTGTTTTTAATATTATAAATTATTTGAGAAAAATTAAAAAGGAGGATTTTTTTTCCGGTGTACGCATTCACCGGTGCTTTTAGGCGGGGAGATTAAATCCCGGATTTACTTTTTACATTTACGGTAATAATGTGCTAGATGTTTTTAAACAGCAAACACTTTTTTAAGTACTTCAAGCGAGTTAATCGAGGGGAAATCCACCAGATGCATCTTGTAGTATTTCAGGATATTGCTCAGTAAATCGGATCTTTGGTTATGTCCGAAACCAAAAGCATGCATGTTCTCAAAATTTATCTGCATTAGTTTTGCAAAATCATCTGCTTCCCGTGGATTGAGCCACTCATTGTGAGCCGGACAAACCGGTACAAATTCTCCTCCGGCAAGGTCAAAATACCAGCTTTTCCCTGCATTATCCAGATTCGGGTAGAAACCAAGGTATCTGGTAAGCTTTATAAGGAATACGATGTGAAAGTTTGCCAGACCTTTTTCACAAAGATCAAGCAACTGGACAGATTGAAACAGATAATCAAACAGAACCGGATTTTTCTCGGCTTCTCTTAAAGATCTTATTAATACTTCAGACAGGAAGAGTGTAACGGTATTTTTAACGGGATTATTTGATATGTTAGTCCCCGGATAGATACATCTTACATCTTTTATCCTTTGCAACTGGCGGCTGCCTTTGTAGTCGGCATCAATTTCAATAAGAGTGAATGGCTGGAAAAAAGCCCTTTTCAACCCGGATTTCCTGCTTTTTGGATTACTTACCAGATAGCTGGCCATACCATATTGCTCTGTGTACAAATGGACAATGTTTGTACTGTCGTTATATGGTATGCAATTGATTACAATTGCTTTAGTTTTGACCAGCATTGTTTAAGTTAAAAATGTACTGACCCACCTATTATTGCTGTCAGCCCATGAGCTTTGTACAGATTCCATTCTTCATATCTCTGGTCAAGCAGATTGTCAACCTGCATGAATACATTTACATCCTTGGTTACTTTCCATGAAACTCCAAGTCCCAGATTATGAATGTCCCCCATCTTATTCATGAAAGAATCCTTGTTTGAAGCATATCTCATGGCGGCTAGTCTGTAATCTGCAAACAATGTGATCTTATTTACAGGGGTAAAATCAAGGCGGTATCTCATTTCAAGACCCGGAGATTGCCAAGCTTTCCTTCCGTTTGCTTTTAGAGTTGCATCCAGAGCCGCATCATCGCTGGAATTTATATAATGGTTATACTTGATCTGACCAAGCAGGTCAATCTTGTCAAGATAGTTGAAAGATATATCAGCTCCGCCCGATATTTTGTTGGACTTCATGTACTTGACAGAGAAAATCCTGCCAAATGCATAATTTATGTATTCATCCATCGGGATGCCGTTGTAAAAGAAAGGAGCGTTAGTTGTCCTTTCAAATGATGCAACCGGTGTGATTCTGAAACTCTTGGCAGGTCTGTAATCCAGACTTACTTTGACTTCTACCGGTTTCCTCAGATTTTGAAGATGTATAAACGGATCAAGATAAGGATTCAACTCAAATCCTTCTCTGTATGAAACCGGTGTTATACCTCCATCTATCATAGCATTAAATGTGATTCTGTCATTAATCGGGGCAGATGCTGAGGCTGTCAGATTGTAACTAATCCTTTCATTTTCAAATGAAGGTATAGTCACTTTAAGCCCGGCAGACAAAGACCATTTTTTAATATTGAATCTGGCGTAAGGGTTAAGTACAATAAGACTTTGGTTTGTAAAATAATTGGCTGTATTTGCAGGATTCTGCACATATGACTGGTCAAGAGAGTATGTAACCGGTTTACCGTATGAGAATTGTCTCATATTTCCATTTACACCAAGTCCGAAACCATCTGTAATCTGGTAATCGAAATTGCCGAAAAATGAAATCTCTTTTTCTCTGCCTCCTTTGTTTTTATCAGGAGCAAGAGTCAGGTGTTCCAATCCTCTGCCTAATCTGAAAAAATGTATCTCGGTGCCTGCATTCCAGGTGAAAACCTGATCAGGTCTGCGTGATTTAATTGTTGCTCTGAGTCTGAGGTCTGATGACCATTGACCGCTTACTGAAGGATAGCTCAGTGTGCTGTCAAGCAATGTTGCCGGTGTCTGCCATGTGCCATAGTAGTTCCATGAATTGTATTTTTCGGAGATGCTTACCGCGAGCTCATTGCCGGGAAGATTTAATTTATAGTTGGCCATCAGTCTGTTGCGATTCATGTACGACCTTTCCCTGATGCCCATTGTATTTGTCATTTCTCCGAAAATGGAGTTATGCCCAAGTCTTATATCGAGTGTATGTGTTGAATTTCTCAGCAGATTAATCTGCCCGTCTCCGAGAAAGGACAATTTACTTCCGGCGCCAAGTCTTATGTATCCAATCTGTTTTTGTGACGGGAACTCGGCTTTCAGTCCGGGGGCTGGCAGCGTGATATATTCAGGTTTGGATTTTATGGGATATAGTGAAAGCAGAAATTCAGGATCCGATTTACCGGGAATCGTATTTTCGGGATCTGTCAAAACCATTATTTTTTCTGAAGGCGTTAATTCAGGACGGTATTCCCTTTCAAGAATCAGATCTCTTCGTATAGTGTCTGTTTTTGTTTTAGTATCCTGAGCCGCTACAGTCAGGAAACCTGAACAGAGTATAACAGATAATAAAATTCGGGCTTTCATATTTTAATATTTTTTTTTGCACTAAGGTCATATGTAACGCTGCATGCCAAAAGATGGCAGGTTGGTTTCAAATGATAGTATTATTTTCTTTTTTTAGCGATTTCATTCAGTCTGGTTTCAATCATGCCTGAAATGTCATCATCAGCTTTATAATTATCCTTTAGGCTGTTCAGGTATTGCTCAGCCTGGAAATAGTCTTTGTTTTTGATATTTATATCAGACAACAGTATGAAACCGCGGGCAAGCCAGTATGAATGTTCTGAACCTGACTGTATCAATTTTTGTATAAGCTTTTCAGACTCTTTTAGTGAGCCCTGTCGGAAATACAGGTCAGATAAGAGATAAGCGGATTCGGCTCCGGCAGCTGTCTTTAATTCAGTTGAAATCTTTATCAAATCTGTTTTTGCCAAAGCATCCTGTCCTTTTGAAAGATAGCTTTTAGATCTGTAGTACAATGCTTCTTTTTTAATTGCTTCATCAGATTCAGGGGCGGAAATGACGGCAGTTGCATTTTCAATCACCTGATTATGGTTGTTGAGATTGTAATTGCATCTTAACATACCAAGCGAGGACTTATTTTTAAGAATCTTTGTGGTTGAAACTTTATTGAGAGTTGTGTAATTTTCAAGGGCGACGTCGTATGATTTATTTTCATAGGACATATCAGCTGCTTTTTCTGAAGCTTCTTCCTGATAGCGGTTGCCGAATTGGGCGCTTACTTTAGTGAAATGTGAGATGGCAAGCTCCCTGTTACCGTTTTGAAGCTCGAGGTTTCCCAGATGATAATGGCATTCTGAAGCGAATGCTCCGTTAGGATAAGAAGCCAGATAAGATTCGAAACTTTTGAGTGCCTGATCGTTTTTGCCATCCATAAGCAGATTCTCAGCGGCAAACCATGTCAGAGAGTCCTGTTGGCTTGAGCCTATATTTATCGGATTACTAAGGTTTCCGGTGTATGAAATGTATTCAGAGACGTTATTGTTGGCTACATAGATTGCTTTAAGGTCTCCTAATGCTATATTGGCTTCTTCAGATCCCGGGAATTTTTCTATTACCTTTTTATATGCTGTTATGGCATCTCCGGTATTACCTTCATTGTAATTTATCAGTGCTATCTGGATGCCTGCTTTCGCTGCAAGTGGACTTTGAGGGTAATTATCCAGCAATTTAGTGAAAGAAGCAATTGCAAGACTGTTCTTTTTCATTGCAATACAAGCCTTGCCTGCTTCCAGTAATGCGTCATCCACTCTTTCTGATTCAGGAAATCTTGTGTCGAATTGTTTTAGAAGGTCATATTTTTGCTGGTACATTTTCCTGAGTCCGTATGAATATGCTTTCTGATATACCGAATAGTCATTTGATCCTCCGCTGGCTTTATCGGCATCCTGATAGTATTTGTCTGCTTTTTCATAATTCTTATTTATGAAATTGCAGTCTCCGAGGCGGTTTAATGCATCAGCATATCTCTCATCATCAGAAATGCCTGAAAGCTTTGTAAACTTGTCAAACCATTTAATCGATTCTGTATAATTTTTTTGTTTAAATGCGGTGTATCCTGCTCCGTAGATAGCAGAAGGATATGATTTTAAATTTGCTGATTCGGTTGCATCAGAAAATGTCCTGAAATCTTTTAAGGCATCCTGATATTTTTCCAGTTTATAATTGGTTTCACCTTTCCAGTATAATGATTGCAGGTTAATGGATGATTTGGGACTTGATATATCAATTGCCTGTTTGAAAAACCTTAATGCATCTTCAGATTTGTCTTCATCGAACGCTTTTTTGCCAAGCATAAAAAGTGCGATGGATTTGTTTTGTTTTACCCTGTCATCCGGGCTTTGAATGCTGTTTAATATATCAAGGGCTTTATCGTATTCATTTGTAGCCATATATGATTGTGCAAGCTTTTTACTGATACTACCTTTCATTTCAGAAGCAGGGTATTGTTCGATGAAATGTTTAAGCTTGCTGATTTTTTCTTCATTTGTCGTACTGTCTGATTCACTTGCAAGAACAACCAAATTATATAAGGATTTTTCCTTAGTATCCCTGTCAAAATCAAGCTTGCCGGCTTTCTCAAACCAGTCTGCGGCTCCGGCATTATCTTTTTTCTTTAACAAAATCATGCCAATATGATATGCTGCACTTTGGCCCAGCAGGCTTTCTTCATTTGCAATTGGCGAAAGTCTCGGTAAAGCTCTGTCAAATTCCGCGTCCAGATAGTTTAAAATACCGATTCTGTACATGTCCGTATTGTGTACTTCCGGTTTCAGCGAAAGATAATCTATATAGTAAAGTCTGGAATTAGTGTACTTTTTAATATCAAAGCTCGCTGCGGCAAGGATTCTAAGCAATTCGGCTTTTTTGATTATTTCCGGATTGGTTTCAAGCAGTGATTTTGCAGCGTCTATTGCTTCCTGATTTTTACCGGTAGCGTACAGTAATTGCGCACTGAAATATGGTACGGTTTCCTGAAACTGGTCGTGCCCTGAAAACTGGCTGAAACCACGGCTTGCTTCTTCTGCTTTTCCTTCAGCGTAGTCAATGTATGTTTTGAAATAGTTTGCAGCTGCAGCAAAGCGGCTTTCTTCACCGGCAAGACTTGTGAAAAGGTCTTTTGATGTGGTATAATCGGCAAGTTGCATCGCGCAATAAGCATATCTGAATCTGTATTCCGGCAGGTCTGAAGAAGGTAATGAGCTTTCAGGGCAGCGTTTAATAAATTCAAGCGCATCTTTATACTCTCCTGCATTCATTGCTGAACAACCTAATAGATATAATGCTTTGTCGGTCATGTATGAAACAGGGTACTTTCTGATAAAATCTATTAACAGTACGCTTGTTTCACGTCTGTTCAACTCATATGAGGAAACCGATTGCATGAAAAGGGCAACTTCCATATAAGCCGGATTAGGAGATTCTTCCAGCCATGTGCTTATAGTCCTGAAACAGCCTGAAAATTCTCTTTCGTGAAACTGCTCTGATGCAAGATTGAATAGTTGGTTTCCATCGTTTTGAGGTAGATTTTCGGCTGCCTGCAAAACAAAACAGGATAATATCAGTAATTGAAATGCAGTTATTAATCTTTTCATCAAAAAATGTTTTATAGTTCTTTTAAAAACGCAATTATACCTCTTTTTATTGAATTTAGACCGAAGTCATCAGGTGAAATAGTGTTAACAGACATGAAAAAAGCTTCAGAAACATCATCATCTGGTCTCATGTTGTTAAAATTTTCAACTTCGCAGATGAAAAACATGTCAAGTGTGTTTATAACCATATCTGAATAAGTATAATCATTTGGTAATGACGTGAAGAATGTCATTTTTGTAACATTCAGATTGAGTTCTTCTTTGATTTCTCTTATTACAGCTTCTGATGCGGTTTCGCCGATATCAACAAATCCGCCCGGCAAGTCCAGTGTGCCTGCGGCCGGTTCTTTTTTTCTGCGGCATACCAGCAAATCACCTTCCGGGTTTCTGATAAATACAGCTACTGAAGATGAGACATTTGCATAATAAACAAAGCCGCATTCATCGCATCTTTTTGATTTCTCGTTGTTTACTTTCCAGGATTTTGACCCGCAGGAAGGGCAGAAGGCAAATTTTTCAAGTGGATGTGTTTTCATTTTTTCATTGCATGATGTGGACATATGAAAAAAAAAAGCCGACATAACGCCGGCTCGATCGCTCTTCAGGTAGGACTTGAACCTACGACCCTCTGATTAACAGTCAGATGCTCTA
>CAZCPI010000130.1:0-7248 GCA_964500535.1 uncultured Bacteroidales bacterium | reverse complement strand
TGCAGAATAGCCCTTTTTGAGCCCGATTTCTCAGTATTTGTAATATAACTCTTGTTTTGTTTCTCATTTCTGTACAGAAACTGGTCAAGTGTATCCTCCTGAACTTTCGGGCAATTCTTAACTATAGCCCAGTAGGTTTTGTGGATTTCACCATTTTTAAACTGGTCATTAAGCCTTGGTAAGACTTTGCTTGTTTTAGCAAAAATAACCAAACCGGTTACAGGCCTGTCAAGTCTGTGAGTAACACCAAGAAAGACATTGCCGGGTTTGTTGTATTTCTCTTTTAGCCAAACCTTAAGAGAATCTTCCAGTGAGACATCTCCGGTTTTATCAACCTGAACTATCTCACCACAAGACTTATTTACTATTAAAATATGATTATCCTCGTAAAGTACTGTCATCTATTCATTCCACCGTCACAGTGAATAACCTGCCCTGTAACATAAGAAGACAAATCTGAAGCAAGGAATAGACAAACATTAGCTACATCTTCTGTAGATCCCCCTCTTCTTAAAGGTATTTTCTCGTACCAGGAGTTTCGTACTTCTTCCGGTAACTGACCTGTCATCTCCGTAATGATGAAACCGGGAGCGACTGCATTTGCCCTGATGCCACGTGAACCTAATTCATCAGCAATTGATTTTGCTAAACCAATCAACCCAGCCTTAGAAGCTGAATAATTTGACTGACCTGCGTTTCCTGAAACACCTACAACAGAACTCATATTAATTATGCTGCCTGAACGTTGTTTAACCATAAAAGGCACCAAAGCATGAATGAAGTTATAAGCAGACTTAAGATTTACATTTATGACTGAATCCCATTGAGATTCGCTCATTCTCAACATAAGACCGTCTCGTGTTATACCTGCATTGTTTACAAGAATGTCTACACGTCCGAAATCTCTAATTATTTCCTCAACAACTTTGTGAGTGTCTTCAAAATTAGCCGCATTTGAAGCATATGCCTTAACCTTAACACCTTTAGAAGCTATTTCTTCCTCTGTTGCTTTGGCGTTGTCATCAATCACCAAATCTGTAAATGCGATGTTTGCACCTTCCTGTGCATACTTAAGAGCAATTGCCTTACCAATACCACGAGCTGCACCTGTTACGACAGCTGTTTTTCCTTCAAGTAACTTCATTTGAACAAATTTAATTTAATCCTCTATATATTAAAGCTGACCTTTCAAACCAAAAAACAAAAAATCATAAATATGATTAATCGTATTATTACGATACAACACTGATTCTCTGATGAAAGGTACCTCAAGTCCTTTTAATGAATTTTGTAATATCTGCGCAGTCTTTTTTATATCCTTTACAGCAAAAACTCCTTTTTCCTTACCTTCTTTAATAATCTGATACAACATCACAATTTCACGCTGATCCAGGTTTCGTCTGCATTTTTCAACTTCAGTAATATCTTTAAAAAACTCAGCATGAAGGTTTCCGTTTCTTATTACTGTATCTCTCAGAACATCAAAGTGGGTACTTATAAAAAGTTTGATTTTTTCTTCAGGCTCAAGAATTTTCTTCATTACAGACTGAAAAGTCAGAATAATTATTTGTCTCTCTTGTTCAATACAGGCAAGATATATTTCTTCCTTGTTTTTAAAATATGTGTACAAGGTTCTCCTACCCTTACCAGAAGCCTCAGCAATATCATTCATTGTAGTTTCCATAACACCTCTTTCTGCAAAAAGTTGTCTTGCTACTTCAACTAACATTGTACGGGTTTTGGATATTGTCATAAGATTATTGCACAAATTTCATACTAATGTGCAAATGTATAAAAAAATCCGGCTGAAAGGTATTTTTATATCTTTTTTACAAAAAAGTTTTTTTGTGAGGAAAATTTGAGTACTTTTGCACCACAATTAATCGCGGAGTGGAGCAGTGGTAGCTCGTTGGGCTCATAACCCAAAGGTCGTAAGTTCGAGTCTTGCCTCCGCAACAAAAAAAAGCAGATTAGAGAAATCTAAATCTGCTTTTTTGCTTTATCAATATTTTGGGGACTAACTGCAAAAGTTGAATATTTGCAATTTCCTTACGCATCAATCATAAAATGTATCTGGAATGAATCCCATAAAATTTCCGGTTTCTCTTTAAATTACTATTTCAATTTCCCGAACATGATATCGATAACCGGCCACATTTGAAGATGATTTCCAAAAGGATATGCGCCCCAACTCAACATGTAACCTCCTCTGATTCTGAACGACTTTTTTGTTGATAACATCAATACACCCTTATTTTCGATGAATATATTATCACTTTTACGGGTCATGCCATAGATTTTAATGTTTTCTTCAGCAAAAAGATTGTTTAAAAGCTGCGTTTTATATGAACCACCGGCTCTGATTTGCACACCTTTATAATAGTGAGCCATTCTTTGATAGAAAAAAGGTTCATCTATTGAAGCTCTGTAGTCGATACTACCGCTCCTGATTACAAAGCTAAAACCTGCATCGGCAGACAAAAGAGATTTTTCGCCTAAAGGCTTACTGAGCAGAAAATTATTGCTGATTGAAAACATCATTGGAATGTCATACTGAGATGATATTAATCCACCTGTGCCCTTCATCTGAAAAGTTTTCAGAAACATAGTCGGATAGCTCAATGCATGTTCGCTGGCAAGATATAAATCATTTTTTTCACCATAAGATACTTTAACACCAATATTTGGAAGAATTGGTATTATTAAAGCATTTGATCTGAGTTCCACTTTATCACTAAGACCAATCCTTAAAGACTGGAACAATCCGGTTTCCCAACTATGGGCAGGCATCGTGTAAGCTGTGTTTTCACTCCATCTTTTTACTATTTCAGCATTTTGAGCTTTAGCCCCGATTAAGGGTAATGCCATAATAATCGCAATTATATATATATTTCTCATTTTTAGCTATTTATAATTTAATATCCTTTGAGATAAATTTCGCTGACTTTATTTCTTAAGGATTATCAACTCACCACTGACCGGTACATGGTCAGATAATTCAGTGCAATATTGATGTACGATACCTGAGCCATTCACCCATTTCGAGTTTGAGAACATATAATCAAGAGTTCTGTCCCAAAAATGCGTGGGTCTTGATGAATGTGTATAATGGTGTAGCTGATCGTTTTGATATTCATTCAGAGGAATCACTGAGTGATATCTTTGATAAAGTGGCCAAAGCCAATCCTGTTCAGGAGTATAAAACATTCCTTCTTTGTGCAATGGCTCAATCCCTTCCTGATGGTAAATAATACCATTACAAGCATTCTGGATACAATAGTCAGTAGTATCACTTCCCGGAGGTATTTCATTTAAATCTCCTCCACCCACGACAATAAACCCCTTTTCTTCCAAAGCATCCATCCTTTCTTTAAACTCAATCAGATGCTGGTGTTTTGTATCATCTGTTGAAAATGCTGAAGTATGTACACAAACAGCATAAAAGGGTTGAAATCCATCAATATTAACCTTTGCCTCAACCATGCAACATCTTTCATAGAAATACCTTTCTATACCACTTTGATTGGCACGTAAATCCAGTTGAGTCCTTAAGGCATCAGACAAAGGCCATCTGGAATAAATGGCATTAACCTCTTCAAGTCTGCCTAAACCATCACTGGGTACAAACTGAGCTTTCCACTGATGCCCGTAGGCGACATAGTTAAAATAGGTTCTATCCAGAATATATTGAACCTGATCTACATATCCCGAACGATTTGAAGGTAAATCGACTTCCTGCAAAAGCAAAATATCAGGTTTATCTGCATTAATCTCATCAACAATTTCATCAAGTTTATCTTCAATTTCATCTTTGTTATAAGCAACCTTATAACCACAAGCATCACCAAACCAGGGCCCGCGTCCGATACCAAAACGTATATTCCATGTCATTACACTGATTGTGGAATCTTTAAGAGTCGGAATATCCGGGTTGGATTTTCCAATAAGCACAGCATCCATTTCTTCAGAAAAAGAAGTTGCAGGCGGTTCACATGAGTAAAAGGTTGATGTAAGAGCCGTAAGCAGGATGACAAAAAAACAAAAAAGCAGGTTGTTTTGTTTTTCATACGTCAATTTGCATTTAATAATACTATCCCAAAAAGTCACGGATAACTTTCATCAGGTACGCAGGCTTCTCAGCTTGCATCTTAATCATCAGACAATTACGCAATAATAATAAAAATTTTATTTAATTAAAAATAATTTTCAGACCACCTGAAAAATTTATTTTAGCCATCGGATAGCCGTAATTTATTTCATAGTTTTCATTTAAAAGATTGCTGCCTGTAACAAACAAATTCAAATTCTTTAAAAGCATCAGAGATACACGTGAATTAACTAATGTATATGACTGTTGTTTAACGGGAGTTATCGAAGTATAAAGTCCGTTAATATGTTGCAAAGTGGCGTTGAAATTCCATTTTCCCAAAGCATAGTTTATTCCCATATTTATTTGATGACGTGGTACAGCAATTATGGGAGTACTTAAATCCGTAAAACTATAGTTCGCATTAGCCTGAAGATTCTTAACTATCAAATATCTCATAGCAAATTCAACTCCCCGGTTATTAAATACACCAACATTTTGTCTTTTCACATTCGGGTATTGCCCGGCAACTTCAATCAGGTTTTTACCATCAGCCATAAAAACAGTCAATTCCAGATCCATTCTTGAATCCAGTAATTTCTGAAGCCAGCTCAGTTCATAGTTTATCATAGATTCAGGCTTCAGGGTTTCATTAGGAGCAAATAAATACAATTCCATGATAGTAGGACTGCGGAATCCTTTTGAAACCGATCCCTTAAAAGTAATATCTTTACTTTGCTCATAAGTGAAACCTCCCATTGGAACCAGCTCATTTCCATACAATGAATTATTTTCAAGTCTTAAACCTCCGGTTAAGGTTAGTCTGTGAAACAATTTTTGTTGAAAATATCCATAAAGAGAGATTTCGTTAACAGTTTTCATTTGATTAGCAGATAATCCCATATTTGCTATACCGCCAATTTGTTTAATATCACTTCCAAAAGTCATAGAATTATTTTCAAACAATCTCAACGTCTGGTAAAGCATCAGACCTGAATTTCTGTCTTTGGAATACCATCCGTCAGAAAGATCGTGTACACCGTAATTGTGATAGAGCCTGATTGCCCCCTCCGATTTTTTAAACTTGTTTTCTATTGAAAGTGAAGCCTTTTCACGAGTAATATCAATATTAAACGGTTTAGGTGCATAAACAGGACCGTTGTCATTTGCAATAAAATCAGCTATACTGAAATCAGCAGTCAGATTAATATGATTTTTTAATTCATATGACACCTTCGCATATCCGTTATTTATACTGAAATCTGTACTATCTCTCACACCATCAGTCTGATCATGATTGAATGAAGTAAAAATGCTGAATTTATTTTTTTTGAAACCAGCAGTCGCGTAATATTTCCTTGTATCATAAGACCCATAAGATGCACCAAGCGTACCTGAGAAACCTTCATTCATCCCTTTCTTTGATATAATATTTACTACTCCGCCCATGGCATTCGAACCATATAAAACTGAACCGGGTCCTCTGACAACTTCAACTTTTTTCACGTCTGTAGCCACATATGCATCCGAAAGCGGATGGCCAAATATTCCCTGATATTGTGGTTGACCATCTACCAATACAAGTGTTCTGTTACCCTGTCCGCATACTCCTCTTATACTGATTGCGCCCGATCCGCCTGTAGAGACACCGAAGCCAAGGACATTTCTCTCAGTAACAAAAATACCCGGAATAAATGTGTTGAGCATCGTCAGTATATTATGATGACCGGTATTTTCAATTTCTTTCTGATTCATGCCTGAAACCGAAAAAGGTACCTGTCTATCAGAAATCTCAGCTTTAGTACCTGTAACTACAACCTCTCCAAGATTGATAGTGTCTTTTTTCGAATTCTGCGAATTACAAACGCCATAGCCGGCTAAAATTGAAACCACTAAAATTAAAATTCTGTAGATGTTAGTTTTCATTTGTTTTTAATGATCATTATTTTATTTACTGCAGGTTAATTAACTATTCCCGGATAATTTTAAACCAGGTTTATGTTATATACTAAAGCTGGTCGTGTTACTATTTTACTATTTCGTGTTACCATTAGAACAAAAAAAATCAATCCACCTTACTCATTATCAATTTCCCGTGCTCAATGCCTTTAATACCAATAAGACTGTCAGAAAACTCAGTCAATTTGTAAGAAGGACCTTTGAGCGCAATAATCTTTAGATATTTGGTTTCAGAAACAAAAAATTCCTGAACCGACAAAACAATCTCCTTTCCACTATTAGTAATTTCAGATATCCTTGAATGAACTTCACTTTTACTGTAGTCATAAATCAGCACCACAGCGCCGGCAACAATATTGTTACACTTCCACTTTTTATCAACCAGATGGTTCTGAATCAAATGCCTTATAGCCTGAGACCTGTTTGGATACATGTTCAATTTCACATATTCATCCAAAGCCTCAAGCAAATCACTCTCAAGCGAAACCCCAAATCTGGAAACAGACATAACCGATTGCTTTTAGGGTGCAAATATAATATAAAATGAATGACATCCTCCGGCCGAAAACAAAAGGATGTCATCCAATGCAATATTTAATTTAGTTTGGAAAGACTACTCTTTTACAATTTTATAAGTTTTAGATGTTTGCTGATCAATTCTTATAAAGTAAGGACCCACCAGCACACTACTTAAATCAAGGTTAATGTCTTTGCCGGAAGCAACTGATGTCACTACTACTTTTCCCGTGAAATCATATACAGTAATCAAGGTTCCAGCCATAGGTTCACTATCAAATTTAATGCTGACCATGTCTTTTACAGGATTTGGATAAATCTCAACATCAGCATCTTTTATTGATTGCAGGCCGACAACAAACTTCACTTTTACAACAACCTCATCAGGCTGAGAATCTATAATTCCGTCATTTACAACTAAAGTAAATATGAAATCAGTATCAGCTGAAACATCCGGTGCAATGAAAGTTGGTTTAGCTTTTGTTGTTGAGCTAAGGGTAATTCCGGTAGGAGCTGTCCATTTGTAAGTTAGCGTATTACTATCAGGATCACTTGAAGCTGAACCATCAAGAGTAACAGTTACCCCTTCATTAACAATCTGATCTATACCTGCATTTGCTACAGGAACAGTATTATATGTTACTGAAATCTTTTTTGTTAATTCTCCAGACTTTATTAAAACGGAA
>CAZCPI010000129.1:0-7402 GCA_964500535.1 uncultured Bacteroidales bacterium | reverse complement strand
TCATTCATAAAATTGATAATATAATGCCTGTTTATCAACCGGATCCTGTTACTGTCAGATGGGATTTTTGCAACAGCTCAGATATTGAGTCTTTTGTAAATACTTATGGTGCCTCCAAAAATATAGGTGATCTGTTTTCGAGTGCCCTGAGTAACAAAGAATACCAGATAGATTTGAGTATTGATTTGCGTGAAGGTAACAATGGCAATATTAATTCCTTTACTTATCTGGCTAACAGTTCCAGATCACCATACGGAACATGGCGCAAAGTTGGTTTCTTCAAGTGTGCTTACGTATCAAGCTCTGACAAGATTAACAACAAGTACGGTGCATATATGGACAACCTTATGACTACCAATCTGGGTTATGCAGGCTGGATTCAGTTTCAGTCACCTACCATTATCAAAGGTAAGTACAAGGTAATTTTCTACTATGCAGGAGCACCTGGTCTCAAGACATATTATTCATCAGGCAGTCTTACAAAGTTTAATCTTGATGATTACCAGAAATCAATCTATGTATGGAAAGGTCTTCCTGATAAATTTGTTGACGAAACCAAAAAGACCAACAGTAATGCAAATGGTATAGCAGCCGACGTACTTTGGGATGTTATTGAATTTAAAAATTCTGAAAGCCACACATTAAAAATTACGATGATGGATATCAATGCCAAAACCAGCAGTGCTTATCGTCAGATGTGGGATTATGTTGAGTTAATACCTGTAAAAGAGTAATTATGCTAAATATGATAAAAAATAAAATATTAATAATTGCAGGACTCTGCCTGATTCTGGTAAGTGTATTTTCCTGTAAGGATGCCTGGAATGAGCATTATACACCTACAGAAATTGTTTCAGACAATTTTACAATATGGTCGGGCGATATCGAAAGCTACATCAAAGAGCAGTCTGAGCTCTCAGACATAGCCTCATTACTTGAAAAAGAAGGAATGTTTAAAGAAACCGCAGGCAGCAACGGCTATACTTTTATTGTGTGCAATAACGAAGTTTTCAAACTCAGGACACAGAGTAATGATACTCAGTTTGCCAGAAATTCGGTATCTGACGTGTCGGTTTCACCATCCTTGCTTGTGGAAGGATTTGGTATATACACAAGGTTGGGTAAAAATATCTGGGTATATGAGAAAAATGGGGAGCTTTATCTGGATGATTCTAAACTTGTTATGAAAGTTAAGGCTACTAACGGCTATATTTATAAAGTAGATGGGGCAATCCCGGTCAGAAAGTCTGTTTACGACTATCTCAAAGGTCTGGGAAGTGAATATTCGACTTTTAAATCTTTGGTACAGCTTTATGAGGAGTCGTATTTCAATAAAGAGCTAAGTACTCCAAACGGAATTGATAAAATGGGTAATACCACATATGATACTGTGATGTCAATAAGAAATTCCTTGATGGACAGATATAATGCAGATGGTCTTAAAATTTGGGATATGCGTTCTGAAGATTTTGTCAGCACCATGTTTATACCAAACAACCAGTTAATTGAAAAAGCAATAAAGTCAGCTCTTGACAGTATACCTCTGTGGTTGGGCAGGGCAGCAACGGCAGATGACAGAACTAAATTTGAAAAATGGATAGTTAAGGCATGCTTTGTAAACTCAAGACTTACACCTGAACAGGTTTCAACGGCAGGAGCAGACTTACGTTGTGTAAGTGGATATCAGCAGGTAATTGATAAGACTCAGGATGCACTTACCTATGAGGCGGCTGATGTCGCATACTGGAGACCGAGTGTACAGAAAGCGGATTATAACAATGGTGTTGCGTTAAGTAATGGCTTGGCATATTATCTGACAGAGTTCAAAATACCAAATCACGTTGTAATTTATCGTGTTAAGTCCAGATTTTATGAATTGTGGGGAGCTATGACCTCTGCACAAAGAGATAAGTATTTCAGATGGACCAACTGGATTGAACCTTCGATATTAAATGATGCGCAGACCGAGTTTACTCTTTCAGCAACTTTGCCGACTATGTATTATCATGTACTTACTGCCATACCAAGTCCTCAGGCAATTGCCGATAGCCTTATGTGCAGTGTGACTTATGACGGTTTGTTATATAATTCAGCTACAAATAAATTAAAAGAAGTATATCTGCCTGCTGGTGAATATTATCTGAGGATGGGTTTCAAACATAGTCTTAGATATTCGGTCAATATCTGGTTTAATGATACATTATTGGTTGATAACATGGTTCTGTATGCACAGGGATCAAACTTCCACTTTGACCGTGGCTCTGTAAGTGACCTTGATTATTACGGTAGTTCTTCAATCGGTTTCGCTGAAGGATATGACTGGAGAGACTGGATTGAAAAAGATCCTAAGGCCGTTGCTTATGATACTGACGGATACCAGGTTGGCATTGTAACAATACCCAGAAGTGGTAACTTTACAATAACGATTGAGTCAAAAGATGATTCATATCTGTATGATCCTACTAATGGTCGTACTAAAAACAATGTCACTCAACTCATGATGTATCACTGGTGTCTGAGACCAACCAGCAATAACTATTAATTCCGGTAAGATATTATGAAGAAATATATTATTCTGACAGTTTTTTCGATTGTACTTTCGGCCGGTTTATTTGCTCAGGGAAATAAGCTGACTGGTAAAGTGCTTGGTACAGATGGTCAGCCTGTGGAGGGAGCTATCATTTCGTTTTCGACTGGAACGTCTTCTGCCGTTACTGATAAAGACGGTACTTACTCCTTAATTAAACCTGAAAACAAATGTTTTTTAAAGATCGTGGCATCAGGTTTCTATAGTAAGGAATATCCGATGAATGAAAAAGTTATACCCGATAAGATTTTTCTTGTACCGGTCTCCGAAGTAATGTATAATGGAATGGTACAGTTACCTGATATGTCTTTGTACCGGCAGAACAAGAGCACAGGTATCCAGGGAGTGGAAAAGAAGGATATGAAGAAAAGCTTCACCATCGATTTGGCTATTCAGGATGAGATACCGGGACTTAGAGTAGTGAACAAAAGCGGTTTGCCGGGCGAAGGTACATTTATGAATCTTCGTGGCATTCATTCGCTTGTTGCAGGAAATAATCCCCTTATCGTGATTAACGGTGTGCCTTATATGGGAAATGACGAAGTTTCAAAGGTAATCAACGGGTACTCAAGAGGTCAATTCTTTGGTTACAATACTCAGGATATTAAAAGTGTAACTTTATTAAAAGGAGCTGAGGCGGCTTTGTATGGTTCTCTGGGTTCAAACGGAGTTATCCTCATTGAAACCGAACAAGCCACTTCTGATAATCTTGAAACAAAAATATCTTTTTCAGGACAATACGGTGTCAGTATGCCTAATCGTACTATTCCTGTACTCGGTGTTTCAGACTACAAAACGTATATGCAGGATATTGGTATGACAAGATACAACATGATATCATCGCTTCACACTGACTATCCTTTTCTGCAAAACACTGAAAACTATTATTCCTATTTGTTTAATAACAATACCAACTGGATTAAGGAAGTACAAAGCCCTTCATTCATGACTGACAATGTATTCAGAGTAGAAGGAGGAGACGAAATCGCCAAATACAATATTTCCTTTGGTTATAATTCTGAAGGCGGTGTTCTCGGTGAAACCAAAACCAGCCGTTACCACACTCTTATCAATTCAAACATAATGGTAAGTCGTGATGTTGACATTTTTACAAATGTTAGCTTGTACTATATCAACAGCAATCTTCAGGAACAGGGCATGGAACAGGCTACAAACCCGATTTTGTCTTCATACAATATGATGCCAATGCTGAGTCCGTTCAGTAAAGAACCCGACGGGAATGTCTTGTCGGGACTTGCTAAATACAATGGCTGGAATGTAAATCGAAATCCTTCATTTGCCTATGATAATGTTAGCAATCCGCTGGCAATAGTAAATACTCTGCGGGCTTCAGACAAAATTTATGATGCCAATATCCGTCTGGGACTTAACTATCGTATGAACCGCTATCTAACATTGAGTGGACTTCTGAATATCTATTACAACTATACTGAAGAAACGTTGTTTATACCCGGCGTAACTAATCAGGCTATCCTGCCACTATATTACAATACTGGTCTGAATTCTGTACGCAAGGGTGTGATGGAAAATGTTACAAACTATTACGGACTGAACGCTACATATATCCGTACATTTGACGGCATTCATGAACTCAGAGCAAGAGCAGGTGTCCGATATATTAAAAGGTCACTTGAAACAGACATTGCATCGGGCTATAACTCAGCTAACGACTTTTATGAAAATCTTGGCAGTTTTACCGATTATCTTGACATAAAAGGTACGAATGACGAATGGAAATGGCTCAATTACAATCTTCAGGCTGATTATACATACAATCACCTGTTAAAGACCACACTTGGTGTTGCTGTTGACGGAAGTTCGGTTTCAGGAGTAGATACAAACCGTTTCGGATTATTCCCTTCGTTGGGAGTAACATTTATGGCTGCCAATACAGGATCGTTACCGGAATTATTTGATTTGTTGAATATCAATGCTGAAATAAGCAGGTCAGGTAACAGTCGTTTCTCATCGAATTATGCAAAAAACTACTATCAGAATTCCAACTTCTTTAATCTTGGTACTATTACACGCTCCAATGTGCCTAATACCAAATTACAATGGGAAAAGAAAGATCAGCTGGATCTTGGTTTCGACATGTCGGTGCTGAGTAACAAAGTTAACCTTCAATTTAACTGGTTTACTGCCAATTCATTTGATTTACTGCTTGCGAGAGAAATATCAAGTGTTTATGGCTCAAGACAGTATTATGACAATGTTGGCGAAATTTCTACTAATGGTCTTGAGACCTCGATACGTCTCAGCCCTGTCCGTACAAAAGATTTTGAATGGGTTGTAGGTGCATCTTTGGCCAAGGCTTCAAGTGTGATGAAATCTTTAGGTAACAGTACTGAACTAGCAACTTCATTTGAAGCTTTCAACGGGGACGATGTTATAGTAATGCTGAGAAAGGGTGAAGCACCATATCAGTTTTATGGTTATAAAACTAATGGTATTTATACTACTACTGATGAGGCTTCGACGTCAGGACTTACCAATATTTATGGTAAAGCATATCAGGCCGGTGATGTACGCTTCATTGACCAAAACGGTGATAAAGTCATAAATGCAAAAGATAAAGTATTGCTTGGCACTGCTACGCCTGAGTTTTTCGGAGCATTAAATACATCGTTGAGATATAAGAACATCTCATTACTGGCTGAGTTCGGATATTCAGTTGGTAATAAGGCATATAATGCCGTGCGCAGGAATTGTGAGTCGATGTCTCGCTTTTACAATCAGTCAGAGTCAGTACTTAACCGCTGGCAAATGGAAGGACAAAAGACAAGTATGCCACGGGCAGCTTACGGCGACCCCTCAGGCAACAATCTTTTTTCTGACCGTTGGATTGAGGATGCTTCATATCTCAAAATGCGCAGCCTGACACTGAGTTATAAGTTTAATGAAACCCTGTTCAGCTTCAGCCGTTCAGGAGAGTTTTTTATCGTTGCTGAAAACCTGTTTGCACTGACTAATTATCTTGGCAGCGATCCGGAGTTTTCGTACTCAAACAATGATTACATGCAGGGCTTTGATTATGCTAAAGTTTCCCTGCCTAAAACAGTTAAATTGGGATTCAGTCTTTATTTCTGATCACCCTCAATATATGATCAATATGAAACAATTATTCTGGTGTTTTATTTTTCTGACTCTGCTGACATTTCCAGCCTGTAACGACTTTTTCGATACAGACCCCGACAATATAACCAATGTTGATGATTACATTTCAAAAGATGATGAAATGTATAAAGGATTTCTCGGGATACTTACAAAAATGCAACAAGCTGGCGACCAGGCCATATTCCTGACTGATACCAGAGGTGATTATCTGGAAGTAACAGGGAATGCTCCTGTTGAATTACAGGATATATACAATTATGCTCCAACTAAGGGTAACTCATATGCAAATCCACTTTGCTATTACGCAGTAATAATTGCCTGTAACGACTTTATCGATAAGATGAAAGAATACAGGGAGAAGATAGGAGAGAGTATGGATGAAAAAACTGTGACGAATTTTAATGGTTTGATAAGCAGTGCATTGCGTATTAAGGTCTGGGCATATTATACAATAGGACGTATTTACGGCAAGGTTGTATGGTTTGATGATCCGCTCGAAGAGCTTGTTAACCTTAATGACACAAAGGTCTTCACTCATCTTAATGATATGAAATCCATTGTCAATAAATGTGTGGACCTACTTGATAATGGCATAACTATTTATAAAAATGAGAAGATTGCAGCAGATCTTAAAATGGATTGGGTCGCCTGGCTTGATGCTGAAAATCAGAATCAGGACAAGTATCGTTACTGGAACTATCTGACACCTGACTGGCTCTTACTTCGTTGTGAACTGCTTTCATGGAGAGGTGGAGCCGGAGACTGGCTGTGGATAAGAGACAATATCATAAATCATATTTATACATTAAATACGAAGGCAGCTGATAGTTATATTAATTACCCGGGTTATATGTATGCCTGCAATATTCCGCTTACAGGTAATTATTATTCAATCTTTTTTACAGAGCAATTGGGTTATAAATATGAATTTATCACCGGTATTATGTATGATTATGAAAACGAACAGACCAACAGACTTGTTGAATATTTTTGCCCCGCATATCCGGGTAAATATTACCTGCGTCCTTCGACTCATGCCATCCACAAATATGTTGAAACCGATGTACGCAGTCTGACCCAAAGATTAATCATGAACGTAATTAATGGTGATACCTGTTTCACTAAGAACTATTATCACAGGGGTACATACCTTAAGTCAAAGATTTTTGAGATTATGCCTACTATAATTCTTCAACGCGGACATGATTATCATTTCCTGCTTGCTGAAGCTGAAAACCATCTTGGCAACTGGGAGCAGGCAGAATGCATACTCAATCAGGGTGTGACCAACTCTTATACTTATGCAAGTTATCTGCCAAAAGGATGGAGTACTCAGTATTCAAGCTGGTTTGGAGATAATGGTGGTTATGGTGATGTTGGTATTGTTGGAGCTGTACGTGGTGCAATTCATAAATTACCAAAACCGACTGACAAAGATTATGATCTGACTGAAGATGAGCGTATGTATCTTTATGATATGGCTCTGTCTGATGAATATCAGCTTGAATATACAGGAGAGGGTAAATCATACAGTTATCTTATTAAGATGGCTTTGCGTTACCCTGCTAAAGGTGCATCAATAATTGCTGACAGGGTTGTACCTAAATATCCTTTATCCAGACAGGCTGAAATAAGAAGCAAGATTGAAGCCGGAGGTTACTGGGTGGACTGGGATCT
>CAZCPI010000128.1:0-7660 GCA_964500535.1 uncultured Bacteroidales bacterium | reverse complement strand
GATTTTATAATGTCGAAACCTTGACCGTAAACGCCTATTACAGAGCTTTGTGAAACAAATGCGTTTGAATCGATTTGTTTGACAATCCTGAATATTTTGACTGATTCGTTTTTTCTGGCCATGACAACCAGGACTTTAACAGGATCTTTTGAATACCAGCCCATACCGTCAAGCACAGTAACACCTCTGTAAACTTCTTTGTTTATCCTGCTGGCAATTTCCTCATATTTTGGCGAAAAAATCATGAACTGTACAGACTGCCGGACACCATTAACGATGAAATCTATGAAGTAAGTCATCACAACCAGAGTAACAAGACCGAATACAATCTTGTCGAAACTGTGAAACAAAAACCATGATGAAGATATGATGATGATATCACAATACATCATGGCCCTCCCAATAGTAATATTGCGGTACTTATTGATAATCATGGCAATTATGTCAGTGCCACCTGTGCTTCCGTTTGCGGTGAAGACAATGCCTATACCCATACCTGCAAGCACACCACCAACCACACATGCCATAAATGGCTCTTCGATCAGAAGAGGTTTCTTAATAAGGCTTTGGGAGACTGACAGAAATATGGTAAGCATTGCAACTCCAAACATCGTCCTGAGACAAAATTTTAACCCAAGCTGCTGAATCGAAATAATCAAAAGCACCCCATTTATCGCCAGATAGGTCGCAGCTACCGGTATTCCTTTTGCATAATAAAGCAAAGCTCCGATACCTGTAACTCCTCCTGTCGTTATTTCATGAGGCAACAAAAATCCTGTCCAGGCCAGAGCATAAAGCGCCAGTCCGATTATGATAGTCACATATTCTTTTACAGAATCAATCTTAAATTTGTTAGACATGACCCCCTGCCGATTTAGTGTTTTTAGATAACCAGAGTTATATTTATAAATACCGGCATATTAGATACCAGATTTAAAATACAATATTCACGATTTTTTTCGGAACTATAATAACTTTTTTCGGACTTTTTCCTTCAAGCCATTTCTGACACGAAGGATTTGACAAAACCAAGTCCTCAATTTCTTTAACACTCAAATCTGCAGAAAGTTCCAGCATAAATCTGGTTTTGCCGTTAAAAGAAACCGGGTAGTTGAATACAGATTCTTTCAGGTACTCTTCATTGCAAACAGGCCATGTTGCATCGCATACACTTCCGTCCTGACCAAGAGCTTCCCAGACTTCTTCGCAAAAATGAGGAGCAAAAGGAGCAAGCAAAGTTACAAGTTCTTTGATGATCTCTTTTTTATTACATTTCAGGGTGCTCAGCTCGTTTACGCAAATCATAAATGCACTTACTGAAGTATTGAATGAGAAATGTTCAATATCCCAGGTAATCTTTTTAATCAGCTTATGAAGCGATTTCAATTCATCTTTACCGGCTTCAGCATCACTAAAGTTGAAACCATTATCATTTGAACAAAGATTCCAGAGTTTTTTCAGGAAACGATGAACACCGTCGATGCCATTGGTATCCCATGGTTTCGACTGTTCGACAGGCCCCAGGAACATTTCGTAAAGTCTGAGAGTGTCAGCACCAAAATGTTCAACAATATCATCAGGATTGACAACATTGTACATGGATTTTGACATCTTTTCGACAGCCCAACCGCAAACATATTTACCGTCTTCAAGTATAAACTCTGCATTGGCGTAGTCAGGACTCCAGGCTTTGAATTTTGCAATATCAAGTATGTCGTTGCTAACAATATTCACATCAACGTGTATCTGAGTATATTCATATTGATCTTTTAATCCAAATGATACGAATGTGTTTGTATCTTTTATCCTGTACACGAAGTTGGAACGTCCCTGAATCATGCCCTGATTGATAAGCTTTTTAAATGGCTCATCCTCGCAAACCAGTCCAAGGTCAAAAAGGAATTTGTTCCAGAAGCGGCTGTAAACCAGGTGACCTGTAGCATGTTCTGTACCTCCAACATAAAGATCGACCTGACGCCAGTAGCCGTTTGCTTCTTTGCTGACCAGAGCCTTGTCATTATGCGGGTCCATGTACCTCAGATAATAAGCAGAAGAACCTGCAAATCCGGGCATAGTATTGAGTTCAAGAGGATAACCTTCTTCAGTCTTCCAGTTTTTGGCATGACCAAGAGGTGGCTCGCCCTTTTCTGTAGGAAGGAACTTATCAACTTCAGGTAGTTCAAGAGGTAACCTGCTCTCGTCAAGCATATAAGGCATTCCATCCTTGTAATAAACAGGGAAAGGCTCTCCCCAGTATCTTTGTCTGCTGAAAATAGCGTCTCTCAGTCTGTAATTGACCTTGACACGTCCAAGCTTGTTTTCTTCAACATAAACTTTTGTCCTTGCAATAGCTTCTTTTACATTAAGGCCATTGAGGAAACCGGAGTTCATCATTATACCTTCCTTGGCATCGAAGCTTTCTTCGCTTACATCCGCACCTTCAATAAGTGGAATTATCGGAAGATTGAAATGTTTTGCAAATGCGTAGTCACGTGAGTCGTGAGCAGGAACAGCCATGATGGCGCCTGTGCCATAACCTGCAAGTACATAGTCACTTATCCAGACAGGTATAGCTTCCTGAGTAAAAGGATTAATGGCATACGAGCCGGAGAAAACTCCTGTTACTCTGCGGTCTGCTATTCTTTCACGCTCGGTACGTTTTTTTGTACTTAGTATATACTTGTCAACTTCCGCTTTTTGTTCCGGGGTTGTAAGCAGCGCAACGAGTTCGCTTTCAGGAGCAAGCACCATAAAAGTCACACCGAAGACAGTATCTGCACGTGTGGTAAATACTGTAAACGAAAGATCAGAATCCTTTACTTTAAAATTTAGTTCGGCTCCTTCGCTGCGACCGAACCAGTTTTTTTGAGTCTCTTTGATAGATTCAGTCCAGTCAATTTTATCAAGTCCTTCAAGCAATCTTTGGGCATACGCTGAAATACGAAGACACCATTGCCTCATGATTTTTTGCTCAACAGGATGTCCGCCTCTGATTGATAGACCTTCGCTGACTTCATCATTAGCCAAAACCGTACCCAGTTTGGGGCACCAATTTACCATAGTATCTCCCAGATAAGCAAGACGGTAATTCATCAACAGTTCCTGTTGCTCTTTAACAGATTTAGACTTCCATTCATCAGCTGTAAAAGCCAGCTCTTCAGAGCATGCGACGTTTATAAGTTTTCCTGAACCGTCGGGGCTAAAACTGCCGCTAGATTCAAATTTGTCTATCAGTTGTGTTACAGGCTGAGCTTTACCGGTTTCATTATCATAATAACTGTTGAACATCTGGATGAAAACCCACTGAGTCCAGTGGTAATATTCAGGCTCGCATGTGCGAACTTCTCTGTCCCAGTCAAAGCAGAAACCGATCTTATCAAGCTGCTCTCTGTATCTTGCAATGTTTTTAGCTGTAGTTACTGCCGGATGCTGACCCGTCTGGATGGCATACTGTTCAGCAGGCAGGCCATAGGCATCATAGCCCATAGGATGCAATACGTTGAAACCGCAAAGGCGTTTGTATCTCGAAAATATGTCTGAAGCGATATATCCGAGTGGATGACCTACATGTAAACCTGCTCCTGATGGATACGGGAACATATCCAATACATAGTATTTTGGTTTTGAAGTGTTTTCACTGACTTTATAAGTCTTTTCAGCCTTCCATTTTGCCTGCCATTTCTGTTCAATAGCTCTGAAATTGTATTCCATCTGTAATTTATATATAAAAACGCCGCAAAGTTAATCAATTGAGGTGAACACTCTGAACAAAAAACCTGTATTTTTGTCTTTTGATAATATGAAACACCTGCATGAGTTTAAAAAAGGCGGCAGGTGACCGTTAGCATGGTATTATTTTCTTTTGAAAATATGTATGCACGCTTTATGCTCAGGCAGAGTCTTATAAGTCATTTCGATATGGTAAAGAAGTTTGATTTTTTGGTTATAGGTTCCGGTATTGCTGGAATGAGCTTTGCTCTTAAAGTTGCCGACCACGGGAAAGTTGCATTATGTTGCAAGACAGGTCTTGAAGAAGCCAACACCTATTATGCTCAGGGTGGTATCGCTTCAGTCACAAAAACTACTGATCAGTTTGAAAAGCATATTCAGGATACACTTATAGCAGGTGACGGTTTGTGTAATCGCGAAGTAGTCGAGAAAGTCGTACGTGAAGCTCCGGGACAAATCAAAGAGCTTGTAGGTTGGGGAGTTGATTTTGATCGTGACGAAGATGGTGGCTATGACCTGCATAAGGAAGGTGGGCATTCAGAATTCAGGATTCTTCATCATAAGGATTCAACCGGAGCTGAAATCCAGATCAGCCTTGTCGAAAAGGTAAAAAATCATCCAAACATTGTCGTTTTTGATCATCATTTTTCAATTGAATTGCTGACTCAGCATCATCTGGGGCAGAACGTTACAAGGCATTCAGATAATATTGAGTGCTACGGGGCCTATATCCTGAATCTCAAAACAAGACGTATTCATACTTTCCTGGCAAAAGTCACTATGGTTGCCACAGGAGGTATCGGCAATATTTACCAGACTACAACCAATCCTACTATTGCGACCGGTGATGGTATTGCAATGGTTTACAGGGCTAAAGGACAGGTAAGCGGTATGGAATTCGTGCAATTCCATCCGACTGCTTTATTTCATCCCGGTGAGCGTCCTTCATTTCTGATTACTGAAGCAATGCGTGGTTACGGTGGTGTCCTCAAGACAAAGGATGGTGAAGAGTTTATGCAGAAGTATGACAAAAGGGGCTCGCTTGCTCCTCGTGATATCGTGGCTCGTGCTATCGATACCGAAATGAAGATAAAGGGTGAAGACCATGTTTATCTGGATGTTACTTTTAAAGATCCGGAGGAAACCAAAAAGCACTTTCCCATGATTTACGAGAAGTGCCTGTCTTTGGGCATTGATATAACCAAAGTCATGATACCCGTAGCTCCTGCTGCTCATTTCCTTTGCGGCGGCATCACTGTCGATTTGAATGGACTAACTTCAATCAAGCATCTTTATGCTGCCGGAGAATGTTCAAGTACGGGTTTGCACGGCGCTAATCGCTTAGCATCTAACTCTTTGCTTGAGGCTATCGTATATGCGGACGCTTCTGCTAAGCATGCTCTTAGTGTTATTGGTAACCTTAGTTTTGAAGAAAGGATTCCTCTCTGGAATGACGAAGGTACCAGACTTCCTGAAGAAATGGTACTAATAACTCAAAGTCAAAAAGAGGTAGGACAAATCATGAGTACCTATGTGGGCATAGTCCGTTCTAATCTTCGTTTGAAAAGAGCTATGGACCGTCTTGATATCCTTTATCGTGAAACCGAACGTCTGTTTATCAGGTCTGTGGTTTCAAAAGAAATCTGTGAACTTCGTAACATCATTAATACTGCTTATCTCGTAATCAAACAGGCACAGGAAAGAAAAGAAAGCCGCGGCCTCCACTACACCATAGACTATCCCGGCAAGAATTTGGTGTGAAAATGTAATATCAAGTCTGTGCAGTAAAAACTATTTGTTTGAATATCACTATTCAGGCAAGAATATGGTATAGAGCCATTTACAACATTCTCAAAAACAACGTTTTGTTAGTTAAGTTGTTAAATATTCCTGCCGTTAGGTAGGACTATTGTCTTATATGGATATAAACTTGTTAGTAACATCAAAGGTTTTAATTTACTTTTTTATCAAAATTGCTGGCTGATTACCTTCATAGGTCAGATAAATTATCAAGCCGCGAAATATATTAATAAAAAATTAAAAAACTATAAAATAAAATAGTATATTTGACTATCGGCGAGGTGCTGTTATTAACGATATTTGGAATATATGCGAACTTTTAAAAACAATGTCCAGATCGAAGTAGTTGGAAGAAAGGTGTTTATAAAGATGCCAAAAAATAATACTGACATTCAATTTCTACGTTCATTTCATTATGTAAAGTGGGATCCTGCTGCTTATGTCTGGGTAGTACCAAATTATGGTGATAATCTTCAACTAATCAAGGACTACTTTGGTGACAGGATAGAAATACTACATGTATTGCCTGAATTTGAAGTCAACACAGGGAACTCAATTAAAAGAACAATTGGCAAAGATTCTGCTCTTTTGATAAGAACAACCAATGGAAGATTAAGAATAATCTTCGGGTTTAGTAAAGAGATAACTCAGGTAATCAAGCAAATACCGTACAGTAAATGGGATGCGCTAAATAAATGGTGGAGCGTGCCATATTCTGACAGGTTTTTTGAAATGATTAAGGATGTAGCTGAAGAAAATGGTTTCACAGTGATATGCGAGGATGAAAATCCTGTAACTACAAAAACTCCAAGGATTACTCCTTATGATATACCTAATTATAGGATTTGTCCGGAAGAATTAGTGATGAAAATGACGGAGTTGCGTTATAGTAAACATACGATACAAACATACAAGAATCTTTTTGAAGAGTTTATTAATTATTACTATCGCTTTGATATTGAACGTATTGACGAAACTATGATCGTGACATTTATGAGGTATCTGGTTACTGAACGGAAAGTTTCGGTTTCGTATCAGAATCAGTCAATAAATGCTATTAAGTTTTATTATGAAAGGGTGCTTGGTGGTCAGCGTAAAGTCTATCTGGTAGAAAGGCCTAAAGGTGAAAAGACTTTGCCTGTAGTCCTGAGCGAAAGTGAGATTTGCGAAATATTTACGGTAATAAATAACCTGAAACATAAAGCGATATTGATGACTATTTACTCGGCTGGTCTTCGTGTCAGTGAACTTATTAATCTTAAGATAAGCGACATAGACTCTGACAGAATGCAGATCAGAGTGCAGAGTGCAAAGGGAAAGAAGGACAGATATACAGTTTTGTCTGTTAAAACTCTTGAGATTTTAAGGCTTTATTATGTACAGTATAAACCAACAAGTTGGTTATTTGAGGGGCAGTTTGGAGGTCCGTATTCTGACAGAAGCATCCAAAAGATCCTCAAAGAAGCAGTTGCAAAAACTAAAATCAGAAAGAAAGTTACTGTACATACACTTAGACACAGTTTTGCAACTCATTTACTTGAAAACGGGACGGATTTAAGGTATATACAAATTTTATTAGGGCATGAAAGCTCAAAAACTACTGAAATATACACTCATGTGACAACCAAGGGTTTCGAACAGATAAAAAGTCCACTGGATAAACTAAAGTTTTAGAAATATTATTATCCTGTCAAAAAAATATATAAATTAGCTGACTATAAAAAAAATGTGTTAAGAGTATAGTAATAGGCAAAGAAACCTGAAATTAAGTATTTGTATTGAGTAAATAGATTAACACTCCTAATTTGCTGGTTATAAATTTACAATAGAAAGGAATGCCTGAAACGCGTAGTTACACTAATATTCTGTACTTTGTTGCTTGCTAAACATGTGAGTGACGGGCCTCTTGTTTGAGTTGGAACCATTTAAAACAGTTAAGAAAGATTATTTATAAAAATAAATACCATTAGTAATATGTACTTGAACTATACCCTTCAAAACCCTTTTAGCAAAAAAAGCAAACAAAAAACTGCGGTTTTGACAATAGGGATATACACGCACTACTATTGCTGAGGTGTTAGCGGTCAGCTTAAAAAAAGACAACAATGACAGATTTTGCAACATATTATAA
>CAZCPI010000127.1:0-7671 GCA_964500535.1 uncultured Bacteroidales bacterium | reverse complement strand
TGAAATTTGGGCTGATATTACATTAATCATATTGGCTACTGATCTCATGTATATGTTTTATACCGGTGGTAATCAGGGATCAGGAGCGGTTTGGTCAATAACTTTTCCATTTCTGGCCTTTTACCTTAAGTCATACAAGGTCGCGATTAAATACAACATAATTTTCTTCCTTATATTATTTATAATTTTTATTAGCTCATTATTTGGTTTGGCCCCTGAGTATTTGCCATTGAATTTCATGATAATCTTGTTTGTTATATTCTTTTGTGCTTATTGTTTTATGTTTGCAATGGAAAGATACAGGTTTACTATTGAAGAAAACCTGAGAAGAGCTAACAATATTTTTAATTATTCAAAAGATTTACTATGTATAGGAGATACGAACGGATACTTTAGTTATTTGAGCCCTTCATTCACCAATTTGCTCGGGTGGAGTTATGATGAGTTGAAATCCCGGCCTTTTATTGAATTTATACATCCTGATGACTTGAGTATAACTTTTAATGAATCGGAACTTTTAATTTATGAATATCAGGAAAGAATCGTGGAAAACCGATTCAAATGTAAAAACGGCGAATACAAATGGCTTTCCTGGAAGGCAGTGTATGATCCGGAAAAGAAAGAGGTCTATATGGTCGCACGGGATATTACCAGGGAAAAAGAACTTAATGTAAACCTTGAGATTAAAAGTGAATTTAAAAGATTATTGGTTAATCTTTCATCTGAAATAATAAATATAAAACCCGAACAGACTGAAGTCTGGATTAGAAAACTGGTAAAAATGATTGGTGAATTTCTGGAAGTCGACAGATGTTATGTAATACTTGTTGGGAATCTGCAAAAAATTACAGATTTTTATGAGTGGTGCAGGCCCGGAGTTATACAATCTGAGGGTTTTCTGAAAGATTTTTCATTTGACGATTTTCCTGAATTAAAAAATTTTACAAAAAGTTTTGAAGTTCTGTATATACCTGATGTTAATAAGTTTGAATATGATATCGCATGGTTTAAAGATGAATTTATAAAAGAGGGTATTAAATCGACATTAATTCTTCCTATATCCGGTAAAGATGGAGTAAAAGGAGTGTTTGGTTTAGATACTGTTAATGACTATAAAGAGTTGGATGAAGATATAATTGAACTTCTGAAATTGGTTTCTCATATATTGAGTGAGGTTTTGGAAAAGAAAAAAATAGATTTGTTGTTGAGAGATAAGACTGTTGAAATGTTGCAGGTTAATAAAACCAAGGATAAATTATTTTCAATCATTGCACATGATTTGAGAAGTCCTTTCAATTCATTTATAGGTTTTACAGAACTTATGTGTGATGAGGAAAGAAAGATGACTGTTGATGAAATGAGAGGCTATTCTAAAATGCTTAATCAACTTGCTCAATCATCATTTGAACTTCTGGAAAATCTGCTGGAATGGTCAAGACTTCAGAGAGAAATGATTAAGATCGAAACCGAAACCATAATTATTTACGACCTTGTCAGAGATGCAATAAGTAATTATAGTGATAAAGTAAACATGAATAATCAATTACTGAGAATTCTTGTAAGTGAAGATCTTGTTGCTGTTGTAGATAAGAGAATTGTAGGTACAATTATTCGCAATCTGTTTTCAAATGCCATAAAGTTTACACCTCAGGGAGGAATAATTACAATACAAGCTAGGAAGATGCCTGATAAAAGTCTCAGAATAAGTGTCGCTGATACAGGCATAGGGATTCCGGCAAAAATTTTGCCCGGAATATTCTCATTTAATGAAGATAAGGGAAGACCAGGCCTTAAAGGCGAAAAGAGCTCTGGCCTGGGTCTTATGTTATGTAAGGAATTTGTTGAGTTGCATAATGGCAAAATTTGGGTACAGAGTAAAGAGTTTATGGGTACTACTTTTACTTTCGAAATTCCGCAAGACTAAAAAGTAATTTACCCGGGTTAATCCTCGCATTTAATAAGCATGGTTAGCCAGCAACTTAATTCAGAAAATCACAGCATTTTCTTGAGTAATCTGAAGTTTTTATAAGGTGGATATTTTATGCTGAAATCCACTTTATTTGAAGAAATCAGTACAGATCTGTGATTACTGAATAAATTGAAACTTTCTTTGCCATGATATCTTCCCATACCGCTATTACCAACTCCACCAAATGGAAGATGCTTATTTGCTACATGAAGGATTGTGTCATTAATGCAAGCTCCACCTGATGATGTTTTATTCAATACTTTATGGCCGTCTCTACTTCTACCAAAAAAATAAAGTGCCAGAGGTTTCTCACGTGAGTTGATGAAGCTGATTGCTTCTTCTATTGATTTAACGGAGATTACCGGCAACAACGGACCAAAGATCTCATATTTCATTATGTTTTCGTCAATAGAAGGGTTATCAAAAATAGCAGGTGATATAAATTTGCTTTTAATGTCATATTCTCCTCCGAAAATCAGGCTCGGGGAAGATTCTTCAATTACGTTTTTCAGACGAAGAAATGCCCTTTCAGAAACAATCCTTCCATAATGTAAACTGCTTACCGGTTTCTCACCAAAAAATCCTGTTATTGCTTCTTTAAGCGCTGATATTAGTTTGTCTTTGATATTTTCATCAACCAAAATATAATCAGGAGCTATGCAGGTTTGACCGGCATTGATGAATTTACCGAATGCAATACGTTTAGCCGCAAGGTTAATATCTATACCATCAAAAACCAAACATGGGCTTTTACCCCCCAGCTCCAGTGTGACAGGGCAAAGAGTCTTAGATGCTTTTTCTAAAATATTTTTTCCACCTTCAGTACCACCGGTAAAGAATATATGATCAAACCTGAAACCAAATATCCAATCAATCTCATTGTGGCTTCCATCAATAAGCATTAAATATTCATTTTTGAAATATTTCGCAAAGAGATCTTTTAATACTGCTGTTACATTTGGTGTTTGAGCAGAAGGTTTCAAAACGGCACAGTTACCTGCAGAAATTGCTCCTACCAAAGGATTTATCAATAACTGAAAAGGATAGTTCCAAGGTGACATTATGAGCACAACACCTAAGGGCTCATGGATGATTATGCTTTTTGAAGGAAACAAAGCAAGTCCGCTTCTTACTTTTACGTATTTCATCCATTTTTTAAGATTGCGGGAATGGTAATCAATTTCATCAAGTACTAATCCGATTTCAGTCAGATATGCCTCTTCCGGCGATTTTCCGAGGTCAAGTTTTAGTGCATTTTCAATTTGCGGCAAGAATTCAATTATCGCCTTTTTAAGGATTTCCAGCTGATTTATTCTGAAAGAAGGATTCTTAGTAATTCCTGAGTTGAAATAGTTACGTATTCTAACTAATCTTTCCATTTTATCGAATATTTTGTTTGTGACGTTTTGTTTGAAAACAATATAAAATAATTAACAACAAAGACAAAAATCGTCATTTTAATTACACTTTTTTCATTTTTGACAAAAAAAGTTTTTATTTCGGCATATATCTATTTATATATTTTATAATTTTGTCGCCAGTTAAACAAAAAATAAGTCATAATGGCCTCTAAATCACAAAAATCGCTGGTTAAGTTCTATTCCGGCGAAGACATTCCACTAGAATTGCACAAAGTTCGCATTGTTCAAAAACTACACCTTGTACCTATTGAAAGGAGACTTGAAGCTTTGAATGAAGGTGGATACAATACTTTTCAACTAAGTACAAAGGATGTTTTCCTTGATATGTTGACTGATAGCGGAACTAATGCAATGAGTGATCAGCAATTAGCAGCAATGATGCAGGCTGATGACGCATATGCAGGATCCCAAAGTTTTTACAGATTAAAACAAGCAGTAGAGGATGTTCTTGGCAAATCCTATTATCTTCCGGTTCATCAGGGTCGTGCTGCAGAAAATATTCTTGGTGCAGCATATGTCAGCAAGACAAGCCTTGTTCCAATGAATTATCACTTTACGACAGCTATGGCACATATTACACAATATGGTGGCAGAATAGTTGAATTGTTGTATCCTGAAGCATATGTAATAAACTCTTCACATCCATTTAAGGGCAACATGAACCTTGAAGCACTCGAAGATTGCATTTTACGTACCGGTAAAGAACATATACCATACATTCGTATGGAAGCTTCCACTAACCTGATTGGTGGTCAGCCGTTTTCAGTACAAAATCTGAGAGATGTAAGAGCAATAGCTGATAAATATGGTATAAGACTTGTTCTTGATGCCAGCCTCCTTGGTGAAAATGCTTATCTGGTGATGAAACGCGAGAAAGAATTTTTCAATAAGTCTATGGCTGAAATCATCAAGACTATGACTGATCTTGCTGATATCGTTTATTTCTCAGCCCGTAAATTGAGCTCTTCGCGTGGTGGAGGTATTTGTACAAATGACGAGTCAATATATAAAGAATTAGAGGCTTTGGTTCCGCTTTATGAAGGATTCTTAACTTATGGTGGTATATCTATTCGTGAAATCGAAGCAATGGCAGTTGGTCTTTATGAAACTCTTGATGAAACCATGATTTCTCAAAGTCCTTCATTCATTAAATTCCTTGTTGAAGAAGCTATGAAAAATGGTATACCTATGATTACCCCTCCGGGTGTTTTGGGTGCCCATGTTGATGCAATGAGTTTCTGTTCACATATTCCTCAGACACAATATCCTGCCGGAGCTCTTGCTGCAGCATTCTTCCTGATTTCAGGTGTAAGAGGTATGGAAAGAGGTTCTGTTTCAAATCAAAGAGATGAAGAAGGTAATGAAACGTATGCAGATATGGAGTTACTTCGTCTAGCAGTTCCCCGCAGGGTTTTCACTCTTTCTCAAATCAAATACGTTGTTGACCGTTTAACCTGGTTATATCAGAACAGAGAAATGATTGGAGGTCTCAAATTTACTTACGAACCTACCGTACTTCGTTTCTTTATGGGTAAACTCGCTCCGGTTTCAGACTGGCCAGAAAAGTTGATGGCTAAATTCCGTCAGGATTTTGGTGACAGCCTTTAATTTTTATGAAACATTAATATTTGAAACGCCCGGAAACCAAATCCGGGCGTTTCGCATTTATTTTAACTTGTTTATATTTGTACATCAAATATTTATCGGATGAAACGAGTATACTTAAACAGAATATCCAAGTCTGTTAAAACTTTGGTATGCGGTGTTCCATACGACCTTGTGTAAAAAATAACGTATGAAAAGATCGGTTTCCGTTTTATTATGTGTAACACTTTTTTTTATTTTTATCGCTTGTAAAGAGAAGAAAAGGGATATAACCGATCAGAGATATGAATCAGTTGAATCTACTGATGAAAGTATTTTTGAAGAGCAAATTAATTCTGAGCAGCCAACCGAATGGTTGACCTTTAACGGTGATGGTTTCAGCGTGAAATATTTGTCTGTTCTTGAAGTTGATAGTTCAGGTTATGCAGGAACAAAGATCATATTTAATACCAAATCCGGAGATAGCGATGACTTTGTTGAGAATGTCAGAATAAACACTGCTGATCTTGAAGATAAAAACATGAAACTTGATGATTATCTAAAACTTGCAGAAAGTCAGATAAAACAATATGTAGATGGTTCTGAAATCCTTGAATGTTACAGGCAAGACCGGTGCGGAATAATCAGATATTCAGAAAAACAAAATAAAATCAATATTATAAGACTACAGAACATATACATAAAAGATGGAGTAGTTTATGCTCTTACTATGTCATATCAGGAAAATAAAGGAGAGTTTTTTATTGAAACCGGTCAAAAAATAATGTCCGGCTTCCGATTTAATTGAGATTTAATTGTAACAGATTGATTGTTTGTTCGTCATTAATTTAAATCTCCTAATACATCCCTGAATGAAGAACTACGTTGCAATTTTCATTTTCTTGTTTTATTCCGGATTATTGTTTTCACAAGCAAGCGCATCGCCGGATTCAACACTTAAAGGGAAAAAAAGTGTACAGGCGTTGCGTATAACTACACCTGTTACTATAGATGCGGTACTGGATGAGTCTGTTTATAAAGAAGCTATGCCTGCAGAGGATTTTGTTCAGTTGCAGCCATATAATGGTCAGCCATCTTATCAACCTACAAAAGCATGGTTTCTGTATGATGAAAACGCTGTTTACGTAGGAGCTATGCTTTATGATAGTAGTCCTGACAGTATCATTAATTATCTTACAGAAAGAGATAATATTGGTACTTCAGAATACTTTGGAGTTTATATTGATCCTTATAATCAGGGACAATTGGCGTATGGTTTTTTCATAACTCCTGCTGGTGTTCAGATAGATATAAAAGCTATAAAAAATTCAGACGGCGATAACGAAACTTCATCATGGGACGCTGTTTGGGAAAGTAAAACCAGAATAACAAAAGAAGGCTGGATAGTGGAAATGAAAATACCATATTCAGCCTTAAGATTTTCTGAGAAAGCAGGAGATAGCTGGGGTCTTAATATGTTCAGAAATATTAGAAGGTACAATTCAAATAATTCCTGGAGTTATATTGACAGAAACGGATCCGGATTTATATATCAACAGGGCACGCTTGAGGGCATAAAAGATGTGAAACCTCCTTTAAGACTATCTCTGACACCTTATTTGTCAACATATTATGAAACCAAGTCCACAGGATCTGACTTTTTGTACAAAGGAGGACTTGATTTAAAATACGGGATCAATGAAAGTTTTACTCTTGATATGATGTTAATACCTGATTTTGGTCAGGTACAATCTGATGATCAGGAGCTTAATCTCTCTCCATACGAACTCTATTTCAGTGAAAAGCGACAGTTTTTTACTGAAGGAACTGAACTATTTGACAGGGGAGGCATTTTTTATTCACGTCGAATAGGTGCTTCGCCAAAATTTGCATCATCGGTTTCACTTAAAGAAGGCGAAACCCTGACATCAATCAAAAGTGAAACCCAGCTGATTAACGCAACAAAGGTTTCCGGGCGTAACAGCAAAGGGTGGGGCTTAGGGTTTCTTAATGCAATGACAATGCCGTCGTATGCAACAATAACTGATTCAACCGGAGCCACCAGAGATGTTTCTGTACAGCCATTTACGAATTATAATGTCTCAGTTGTTGATAAGTCTCTTAAAAATAACTCATACATAAGCCTTATAAACACAAATGTTCTGATGTATGATAATCCTTTCAGGGCTAATGTAACAGCAACAGAATTTGTCCTGAGGAACAAAAAGCTGACCTGGTCTCTGACCGGAAAAGGAGGTATCAGCATGAGGGGTAATGAAGATTTGGAAACAGGTTTTGGCGGTTCTCTTGGTCTGAGTAAAGACAAAGGAAAGCTTCATATGGGCGTAAACCAGAGTGTACTTTCTGATAAGCTTAATTATAATGATCTTGGTTATCTGGAACACAATAACGAAGTTGTGACTAATCCGTGGATATATTATCAGGAGGTGAAACCATTCTGGATTATCAGGGAAGTAAACGGAAATATATGGTCAAATTATGCCCGAATGTATAATCCAAATGCTTTTTCAAATTGCCAGGCAGGATATAATCTGAACGTTACTTTCAAAAACAATTATGATATCAATCTGAACGGCTATTTTCAGGGTAACACAAATAATTATTATGAAACCAGGGTACTTGGGAGATATTATGCCGAACAACCTCATTGGTCAAACAATTATAACATTCAATCAG
>CAZCPI010000126.1:0-7676 GCA_964500535.1 uncultured Bacteroidales bacterium | reverse complement strand
AATTGCTGTAGGTTATACTTTTCACAAACTCAGGCAAAACTTCATCCAGCTGTAAGGCAATGCCAATCCTCTTCTTTGCACCTACAGCTCTCAATTCAGTATTTAATTTCATGCCTGTCACCATATTGTTGGCATCCGTTAAATAAGAAATACTTAGACCAAGTACAAGGTCATTCATATCATAATCACCAATAGAAGGCCAGTTATCTTCCATTAATAAAGTATAATTTGTGGTTGCACCTTCTATTGGATAAGAAGGTTGAGTGGGTTGAGGCAAGGGAGGCACTACGATATTACCTTCAGCATTACAATCAGTTGACGGTATTATTGTAGTTGATGCTCCGGATTTAGACCAGCGGACAGATGGCTCAGCAATATAAAATGCATTCCACTGATTAAGACCTTTGTAATGACTTTTAACCTCTATTTCCAGTTTACCTTTATAAAAAATACATTGATAATTACCATTACCCGGCTTAACGTGAACCATCCTGGCAATTGCATATGTATTACCCAAGCATTGAAAGATACTGCTGTTACTTCCAAAGGTCACATCAGTTGCCTCAAAAATTGCAGAAGACTGAAAATATACCTTCGTCCCTGAACCGGAAAAACCATAACTTTTAAATTTGGTTCCGGAAGCAATATTAATCACAGACCCGTTATTGTCGATAAAATCAGCCAAAATCTGAGTGTTACAATTTATATGATAAGTAGAATTCGTAGATGATATATTACCACATGATAATAACCGGTCATTTTTTACGGTAGCTCCGTTTGCAGTCAAATCATTGGTAATTGAAAGATAATATGTGTTTTCAATACTTCCATTAGTTAACTTCAGACTTTTGATGGTCATAACAGAATTGTTTACAATCTTGTTAGTATTATTACGGGTAATCAATTTTGTAAACACATCTAAATTCCCGTACAAATTACTGATTGTTACAGATCCACTTATATCAATTGTCCCAAAGGATGTTGTCCCGTAATTTATAATCTCCCCTGACCAAAAACTCTGAGTCGCATTACGAACATCCAGAACTCCATTTCTCTGAATTACCAATCTTGTGTTATCCGCCATTTGAAACGCATTGGATGCAGTTTCATTCAGGTTTCCTTCAATATAAAGTTGCGAACCTGCAGAAAAAGAAATTTTACCTGTATAAGTATTACCTGCCGGAATAACATAAGATTTATTTTGCTCAAGGATTACGTTTGAACTACCGGATTTCAACAATATCGCATCAGAAGGGGTTTCATTGGCCTTAACAGATGTTGCGGTTTTTAGCGCCGCGATCATTGATCTTCTCTCCGTATATTTTGCTGCGTTCGATATATTAAAATTACACTCAAGACTCCCGGAAGTAAGAGGTAAAGTCTGCACAGTTTCTAACCTTCTGGGATCTGTTTGCCTTATATATAAAGTTTCAGTTGCTGAAGGTACAGATAACTTAGTCCGGTAGCTCATATTTATATTAGCAACACCGGCTGACAGCAGCGTTGCAGTAGAATCAATAACTGGATTACCATTAAAAATTTCGATTACATAGTTATACTTACCATCGTATTCATCAAAAGGAATAACATTTACTTCAACTTCTTTAAGTGTGGACCAATTAAAATCAAGCGGAACATTTAATCCTGCCACTCCCTCAGGAGGAACATATTCGATAGTATTTCTTACGCATGAAGTCATAAAAATCATTGACAGCAGAATAACATAACAAAAAATGCCGTAATAATATTTAAATGATTTAAGTAAATGATACATAATGCGTATTTTAATTTCAATAAATAAAACCTTCTACTTAGTGAAAATAAGACATAATATTGGAATGACCAAACTAAAATCAATATATATCTGAACAATTTCATAGTTCTTTTGTTCAGATATTGAATACTTTTTTATCTTTGATGCCGGATGAGGGCATTTATTTTAATGAAATATGTTGAATCCACTTTATTCGCCAGCTTTATAAGCGACTTTGTTTATAGTGTGAAGTATGAATATTTATTATTATACCAAAAAGCACAGATGAAAAAAAGAATATTGATTTTAGATGATAAAGAATCTATTGCTAAAATAGTTTCTTTCTACCTTTCTTCGGAATTCGAGATTGTTTGGTTAGAGAATCCTATAAAAGGGATTGCATGGTTGCAATCCGGAAATATTCCTGATTTGATTATATCGGATATAAAAATGCCGGAAATGAGAGGTGATGAGTTTCTCAGATATATAAAGAGCAATGAATTATTCAAATCTATACCTGTCATAATGCTTTCAAGTGAGGACAGCACAAGTGAAAGAATTAGGTTGTTATCTGAAGGGGCTGATGACTATATAGTTAAGCCGTTTAATCCCATGGAGTTAAAGATCAGATTAAAAAAGATTATTTAGTTCAGAGCCTTTATTAGTGAATATTTATTACCATATTAATCAAAACTATTGACTTTATTTTCAGGTATTAATACCTCCAACCATGAAAAAAAAAATAGTATTTATTGGGCAAAGCGAGGAGTTGATAAGACATACTAATGAGTTATTGGATAACGAAGCAGACATTATCCAGAGCTATGAAGGTTTTCTTAATTTTAAAAAGCAATACTTTAATTACACTAACCTTATTTTCCTTTTTGAAAAAAACAACCTGAAGTCTGACCTGAAAGGTATTAAGTTAATACATGATGAATTTCCTCAGGCATATTTTGTTCTTATAACAGACGCTTTGGATAAAGAGGAAAGAACAGCATATTTAAAAAGCGGAATAAAAGACACCCTGACCAGAGATTTCGATAATGAGAGACTTCAGGAATTACTTGATTTTTATATAACTCACAATAGAAAAGTTAAAAGAACATTTATTGAAACAAAGGGTCAATCGTTTAAGAAATTCCGGCTTCCTCTTTGGAAAAGAGCCTTTGATATTTTTGTATCAGGTATTGCATTAGTGCTTTTATCTCCCGTTTTTTTGTTTGTTACATTAGCCATTATTATTGAAAGTAAAGGCAATGTTATTTATAAGTCCAAAAGAGTCGGAAGCAACTATAAGATTTTTGATTTTCTCAAATTCAGATCAATGTATTCTGATGCCGATAAAAGATTGAAAGAGTTTTCTCAGCTAAACCAATATCAATCATCAGAAAACAGTTTCGAAAAAAAGGAAGTCAATGACGAGATGCTTTTTTCTGATGAAAGTGAAGTAATCATGGTTTCAGATGACTATGTTTTAAGCGAAGAAGATTTTATAAATATACAAAGAACTAAAACTGAAAATGCTTTTGTGAAATTTGAGAAAGATCCGAGAATTACAAAAGTTGGCAGGATAATCAGAAAATACAGTATTGATGAACTGCCCCAGCTGATAAATATATTTAAAGGAGATATGTCAGTTGTTGGAAATCGCCCTTTGCCACTTTATGAGGCAGAACTACTTACTATTGATGAATATATCGACAGATTTATGGCTCCATCCGGGCTTACCGGTCTTTGGCAGGTAGAAAAAAGAGGTGGAACAGGAAAAATGTCTGCCGAAGAACGAAAGTACCTTGATATTAAATATGCGAAAGAGTTTTCATTTATGATGGATATTTCAATTATTATGAGAACTTTTACTGCCTTTATTCAAAAAGAGAATGTATGACAATATGTACCAATATAAATAAAACCACGATAATAACCATCCTGATTATTCCTTTTACGATATGCCTCTCATCTTTTGGACAGGTAAACGATAAAGCCGGAGTCAAAAATGAAGCTGTCACTGATTCAACAAAATTTAGTATTGACCTGAAAAATGTAGAATTACCACCGCTACAAATATTTCTTGAAACAGCATATAATTCCCCGAATGTTGAGATGATCAGAGCTTTCAAGAGAGAGCAGGAAAACCGGTTGAAACTTATCAAAAATGAATGGGCTAATTATATCAGAGGCGTAGGTAATTATTCATACGGATCTATGGGTTCTATGTCAGAGACAAGTGCCACCGGACAATCAACTTATTTCCAGTACTTTGGTGAAACTATGTCTCTTTACAATGTAGGTGTAGGTATAACGTTGCCAATTGATTTGATTGTAAACAGAAAAACGAAAATCAAGGTACAGGAAAACGAGATAGAACAAGCAAATTATCAGTTACTTCAGGCAATAGAAAACAGGAAAATTCAAATAATTGACATATATTCAGTTGCAAGAAGAAATCTTGATCTTCTTAAAGTTGCACAGGAGGCATCAACAATAGCGAATTCAAGTATAGAACTCGCCGAATTAGAATATATAAACGGTAAAATAAAGCTTGAAACTCTTAATATTATAAAAAGAAATCAAACTCTTGCAGAATATTCTTTGCAGGATGCAAAATCAGAGTTACTTTCTGCTATCATTAAACTGGAACAGCTTACTTTGATTAAAATAATAAAGTAAACAGATATGAACAAGCTTTCATTTATAATGCGGTTTCTTTACAGAATCAGATATTGGTTGTTAATTCTTCCTATTCTGGTTACAATACTCGTTACATATTTCACTTCAAATCTGCCAAAAACTTATGAAGCTGTTTCAACAATCTTTACCGGAATTTCTTCTTCTCCAAAACTCGAAGGAGATAAAACAGACTTCTTTGTCACCAACAGCTCATTTGATAATATAATCAATCTGGTACGATCGCGATCTACTCTTGAGAAAGTTTCCATTAAACTTCTTGCACAACATCTTGTATATGGAGATCCTGAATCCGACAACAAATATATAACATCAGCCAATTACATAAATCTTAGAAACATAGTTCCTTCTGATGTATTTAAACTAGTTGACAAATCTTCTGTTGCAAAAACTTACGATAACCTGACAAATTACCGGAGAGATAACCGTGAAAATTTTATTTATTCAATACTTAACTGGTCACATCCCCACTATAGCATTTCTTCTCTTAGTAGCAAAATTCAGGTTAAAAGACTGGGTAACAGCGATATGATTGAGATAAAATATACTTGTGATGATCCCGGCATAGTGCATAATACACTTATGATTCTTGATTCAGTTGTAATTCAGGAATATACAGATCTACAACTAGGTTCTTCAAATGATGTTATCAAATATTTCGAAGATCAACTGATTGATATCCGTAAACAACTTACAATCCAGGAAGATTCCCTGCTCATTTATAGTAAGGGAAAAGTTGTCATTAATTTTGAGGAGCAAACAAAAAAAATGACTGAAGATAAAAAGGACATTTATGACAGATATGAACAAGCCAGAATAGATTACTACACATCCCGTCATCTTATTAGCAATCTTGAACAACAACTTGATAAAAGAGCTGGTTTGATAATGGAAAACAAACAGTTTATCCAGACATTAAAAACTGTATCCGGATTATCAAAGAAAATAACAGAACTTGAAACATTTACTGATGAATCCTCCGGTACAGGCAAAAACTCTATTGCGAAATATAAAGAAATGTTGAAAAAATCAGAGAAAGATTTGTTTGAAATATCTTCAAAAATTACAGCCCTTACTATGTCAAAGGAAGGTGCTTCGATGGATGATGTTATTAAAGAATGGCTTACACAGAAATTGATATATGAAAAAGCTGTGTCAGATCTTGATTTACTTGAAGAAAGGAAAAACATTATTGATCAGGAATTTCTGGATTATGCTCCTGTCGGACCAAACCTTAAAAAACTTGAGAGGGAAATCACAGTAAGGGAAAATTCATATCAAACTATACTAAATCATCTGGCTCAGGCAAGACTTCAGCAAAAAGATATTGAGATGAGAAGATCAACTCTACAGATTGTAACTCCTGCAATATATCCATTAGGAGCTTTAGCTTCCAAGAGAAAAATATTTGTTATTGCTGCATTCATTGGTTGTTTAATCTTTATTGTATGCTGTTTTTTGATCATTGAATTACTTGATAAAACTGTAAGAGATAAATTCAGGGGAAACAAACTTACTGATACCACTGTACTATCAGCCATACCTGGGGCGTCCAAACTAAAACATCGTGGTTTTGCGTTGGAAATTAAAAGAAAATCAATCGGTTTTCTTTGTAACAGAATATTGCAGAATATTACTGATAAAAGACCTGTTATTATAAATATAATAAGTTCTGAGTCTGGAGAAGGCAAGACTTTCGTTGCTGAAGGTATACTGGAACATTTTGAAGAAATGAATTTTAAAGTTAAGTATATAAGCCACAATAAGGATTTCAACTATCTTTCAAAAGATTATATACTCTCAGGCAAAGATTCATTCTGTAGTTATATTGATGGGGAATATGAAATAATTATCATTGAATATCCACCACTTAATGTATCTGCATTACCGAAATGCGCTTTTGAAAATGGAAGTATCAATCTTTATTTAGTAAGGGCTACAAGAGCCTGGAAAGATTTGGATCAAATATTATTGGATCAGGTAAAGGAAGTATCTGAGGCAAAAACTTTTGTAATAATAAACAAAGCAGAAAGAATTGCAGTTGAGGATTTTACAGGACAATTACCCCCTTTTACAAAATACCGCAAACTACAATACAAGCTTTTGCAATTTGAACTGACTTCAGATAAAAAATAAATCTCTGTCAATTAACCATTGCATCATGCGCAACTGGACTTTAAAAAACTGGATTGGCAGTGCCATTCTTTTTCTCGGAATAGCAATTATAGCCTATTTGTTTTCAAAACAGCAACTTGTTTTGGGTCTGGCTTTTTCTATGATACCTCTTTTACTATTGGTTGTCATGATTTCCCTGGATAATCCGTATTGGGGAATGATAATATTATTTACCGAGAATTACTTTATAATGGGTATCGGAAGGTATTTGCCCGTAAGTGGCATTGGCGTTTTAACTGATGCACTGTTATTCTACATTCTGTTTTCCTGCGTTACAAGAACAATTTTCAACAATGATATTCAATGGAAAAGAGCAGTAAACGGAGCCACCTTTCTTTTTGGATTATGGTTCTTATATTGCATATTTGAATTAGCCAATCCGACTGCAATGACCACAGCATGGTTAGCTTCCTTCAGGTCTTTGAATCTTTATCCGTTTATGGTTTGCTTGCTTGCATCAATAATTTTCAACAAATTCAAGAATTTAAAGACCATTATTACTTTGCTATCTGTTTTCCTGATTTTGGCTTTCCTAAAAGTAATGATGCAGAAATCATTTGGATTTGACAGTGCAGAATGGAGATGGTTACATCAGGGAGACAATGCAAAAACTCATCTTTTGGCCTCAGGAACCAGATATTTTTCATTTTTCACTGATGCCGGGAATTTTGGTTCAAGTATGGCTTTTGGATTTGTGGTCTTTTCCGTTTTAACACTTAATACTAAAGACAGAATAAAAAAAATATATTTCCTTACTGTAGCCTTGCTAGCAATACTTGCAATGTTTATTTCAGGCACCAGAGGCGCATTGGCAGTACCGGCTGCCGGTTTTGTACTTCTTCTTGTCTTATTGAAACAAATAAAGATAATTATACCATCAGCTTTAGTAATGGCTCTTGTTGTTTTTCTTTTAATGTTCACAACTATCGGCAATGGTAATCAGCAAATTAGAAGAATGAGGACAGCTTTTGACCCACAGGAAGCTTCTTTGATGGTAAGAAAGGAAAATCAAAAACGGCTATCAGATTATATGAAAACCAGACCTTTCGGCGAAGGA
>CAZCPI010000125.1:0-7860 GCA_964500535.1 uncultured Bacteroidales bacterium | reverse complement strand
CTCTTTAATCCTGTCATTTTTATCTACGGGCAGATATCCGTTAAACGTGAATTTCTGTCCGTTAAAACCTGACCCCATCAGTGAAAGTATTATTGATGACGGGCCAACCAGAGGTATGACAGTGTATCCTTTTTTCTGAGCAATATTTACAATATCAGCACCGGGATCAGCTATTGCAGGGCAGCCTGATTCTGAAAGAATTCCCATATCAGTACCTTCTGACAAAGGTTTCAGATATCCTGACATTTGTTCGGGATTTGTATGTTTATTAAGTTCATAGAAAGTGCAGGATGCAATATCAAACTGACTATCGTTTTTTTTCAGAAATCTTCTTGCTGTTCTGACATCTTCAACAATGAAATGCCTGATGCCGGACAGGATGCCTACATTGTAAGGTGGCAGGACATTATCAAGAGGAGTTTCTGCAAGATTTACCGGAAAAAGATATAGTTTGCCTGACATGGTTTTTTATGCAAAAGTAATTATTTTTTGAATTCCGGTATGCGCAATCCCCGCTGCTTTGCGGTAGGGATTGCGCATAATGATTTATTACTGTACGGAATAGGAGATTATCCGCTGCTTGCTGTAAGAAGATTCAATTTATTATCTTTGCCTAAAGTAATATTTTCGTTTTTTATGGATTTTCCATCTGATTTTATTGAACAAACAAGATCTGTTTTTGCTGGAGAGGCTGAAGCTTTGCTGGATTCATTATTAACGGTTTCACCGGTTAGTATCAGGTACAATCCTGTCAAGTCAATTATTTCCGCAAAGCCCGGCCAAAGTCCTGTGCCATGGTCATCTTCAGGTGTATATCTTGGAAAAAGGCCATCTTTCACTTTTGATCCATTATTTCACGGGGGGTATTATTATGTACAGGAAGCTTCTTCAATGTTTCTGGAGCAAGCTTTAAGGACTATTTTGAGTCTTAATGAAAACGAATATAAATCTCTTAAAATTCTTGATCTATGCGCTGCTCCGGGTGGCAAAACTACTTTGACGGCCTCGGTGATGCCTTCTGGTAGTTTGCTCGTCGCTAATGAAGTAATTAAAACCAGAGCGAATATACTAGCTGAGAATATTATTAAATGGGGTAATCCTGATGTAGTTGTAACTCATAATGACTCGTCGGTTTTTAAGAAAATTGGTGGTTTTTTTGATGTTGTTGTTGCTGATGTACCCTGTTCAGGTGAAGGAATGTTCAGGAAAGACAAAAGGGCTGTTGAAGAGTGGTCTCTGGCAAATGTAAAATTATGTGCTTCAAGGCAAAGGGAAATCATTGGTAATATTTGGGATGCATTGAAGCCCGGAGGCTTTTTGGTTTATAGTACCTGTACCTTTAATTTGTCTGAAAATGAAGATAATGTGGATTGGATATGTGAAAATTTAGGTGCTGAAACCATAAAAATTCCGGTAAGTGATGACTGGGGCATAACAGGCTCTGTGAAAGGCGATTCTGATATTGATGTTTACAGATTCTTGCCTCATAAAGTAAAAGGGGAGGGCTTCTTCTTAGCATTGATAAGAAAAAATAATTATGATTCAGATATCGAAACCGTACCTGCGGCATCAAAGAAAAATCAGGGAAAAAAGAAAAGTTTGCCAAAAGAATTAATTCCTGCAGAAGTTAAGGCACTTTTGTCTGATAATGAAGAGTTTAATTTTGATATTGATGATAATGGCAAAATCAGATCGATAAGAAATCTACATTTAGCGGATTACCTGAAGATAAAAGAGCATTTGCATGTAATTTACGCAGGTATCACTGTTGGAGAGTTGAAAAAATCATTTTTTATTCCTGATATATCGATAGCTCTATCAGATAAACTGGATATTAGTAAAGTGAAAGCCTGTAATCTTGATTTGAATCAAACTATTTCGTACCTGAGAGGCGAAGCTATAGTGTTACCAGATAATCAGGATTTAGGCTGGTTATTGATTTGTTATGAGAATAAACCTCTTGGTTGGGTTAAGAATATTGGCAACCGTGCAAATAATTCATGGCCAAAAGAGTGGAAAATCAGAAGTGAAAATCCATATACGGAGACATAAAATAAACCCTTTCAGATTAGCAATGCCTGATGACAAAACTAAAACAAAAGGGTTTAAATATTATAGTCGGAATTCCGGTACGTGTATTGCCTGCTGCTCTGTGGCGTGTTTAGCGCAAAAAGGATTATTCAGTATGGAATCGAATATTCCCCGCTGACTGCGGCAAGTAGACGTAATTAATCCAGAACCTTCATTTTCATTGTGATATCACTTGCCGGTCTGTCTGAGTTGCCGGTTTTGCAATTTTGTATTTTTTCAACAACGTCAAGTCCTTCAATTACTTCGCCAAAAACAGTATATTCACCATCCAGATGAGGAGTTCCACCAACTGTTGTATAGGCTTTTCTTTGTTCTGCCGTAAAACCTCCCTTTTCAGGATTTTTTGCAAACTCTTCTTCAGTAAGTTTTACCAGTTCTGCCTGGAGTGAATCCAAACCTGCTTTGTTATTTACCTTGTACATAGCCTGAATAGTATCTTTCCTTTCACCTGCTAGTCCGTTGAAATATGATTGCATTGCCTGTTGTTTTTTTTGCTGTTCCATACCTGACAGTTGTGTTTCGGTATATGTATTGCCCCAAACAATATAAAACTGTGAACCTGATGATTCTTTCATGGGATTTACCTGATCAGAAGTGCGGGCTGCAGATAATGCTCCTCTTTTGTGGAAAAGCTGCGGATAAACGATTTCGGCAGGTATCTGGTAACCAGGTCCGCCAGACCCAAGCTGTTTTCCTGCAGGAGCACCTTTTGAATCGGGATCACCTCCCTGTATCATAAAGTCTTTTATTACTCTGTGAAAAAGCAAACCGTCAAAGTATCCCTGCCCCGCAAGTTTTATGAAATTATCCCGGTGTTTAGGGGTTTCGTCATAGAGTTTAATTTTGATATTACCATAAGTGGTTTCAATGAGGACTGTATTTTTTGCCTGAATGTCCATAGAAAATAATGTTGTTAATGTTATAAATAATAATAGAATTTTAGAAGTCTTCATAATTCCAGAGTAATGATTGTGAATGAATTAAAATTAGTATATAATTTAAAATCAATGCCTGTTTGTACTAAAAATATGACGGCAAAGATAGTCTACATTTTTAATATTTTATATGTAATTTTGCACGCGTTAAAATTGTAATACACTAATTCTAAAATATAATACTGATATGAAACCAACTCTATTCGTACTGGCAGCAGGCATGGGAAGCCGCTATGGAGGTCTGAAACAAATTGACGGTTTGGGCCCGGGCGGAGCTACAATTATGGATTATTCAATTTATGATGCTGTAAGAGCAGGTTTTGGTAAAATAGTTTTTGTAATCAGACATACTTTTGAAGAAGACTTCAGAACAAAAGTTGTTAATAAATATCAGGGTAAAATTCCTGTTGAAATTGTTTTTCAGGAAATCGAATATCTGCCTGAAGGATTTGAATGTCCTGCCGACAGGGTGAAACCATGGGGTACAAATCATGCTGTGATGATGGGTAAGGATGTAATTAAAGAACCATTCGCTGTGATCAATGCCGATGATTTTTATGGTAAGGAAAGTTATCAGATACTTGCAGACTGGCTGACTAAAAAAGCAAATGCAACAAATGAATATTGTATGGTAGGTTACAGAGTTGGCAATACTTTGTCTGAAAGTGGTGCTGTTGCCCGCGGTATATGCGAAAAAGATGATGCAGGCAACTTGACTACTGTAGTTGAAAGAACTCATATTTTACGTGATAATGACGGAGTAATAAAATTCAAGGATGAAAACGGGGACATGATTGCCGTTGAAGAAAACGCTCCTGTTTCAATGAATATGTGGGGTTTCACACCTGACTATTTCAAACATTCTGATGAAGCATTTAAAGATTTTCTAAAAGATAATAGCGGAAATCTGAAATCAGAATTTTATATTCCTTTTGTAGTCAACAATTTGATTGTTGCCGGAAAAGCTACTTGTGAAGTTCTGGATACGCCTTCTAAATGGTTTGGTGTAACATATGCTGAAGACCGTCCATCTGTAGTGGAAAAAATTGAGAATCTGGTCAAAGCGGGTGTATATCCTGAAAAATTGTGGTAATTATTTTTTTGGATTTTTAACAAAAATGGCTTATTGTAGTCTGTACAATTATAAATTTGATTTATATTGTTGTTTATTCGATTGTTAAGCCTATACATATTGTAAAAACTACGATTAGTAACATATTGTGATTCAAACAAATAACCAAATGTTCCATTTGGTTATTTGTTTTTTTTTACCATATTTGCAGGGTAATGTCAAATAACCTGCTATGCCTGAAAATACTTTAAATCCTCATGTATCGGTTGATTGTGTAATACTGGGCTTTGACGGCAACAGTTTCAATGTGTTGTTGCTGAAGAGGACAGGTAAAGAAGGTGAGACTCAGTTTAACGACCTGAAGCTTCCCGGAAGTTTGATATATTCAGATGAAAATTTGGATGACGCAGCTCAAAGGATATTGTCTGAGCTTTTTGTTACAAATAATTTTTTTCTAAAACAGTTCAGAAGTTTTGGATCTCCTGACAGAACAAGTAATCCGCGTGATATTCACTGGCTGGAAAATGCCGTAAAATTAAAAATCGGCAGGATAATAACAGTGAGTTATCTGGCTATGATCCGTGTTGATGATAAATTGCGCTTCAGAGCTGAAAATCTTGAAGCAACATGGATGCCTGTAAAATCAGTTACAGAACTGGCTTTTGACCATAAAATCATACTTAATGAAGCAATGAAAGAGGTTTGTAAGTTTGTGACTTACGATCCTTCTCTTGTTTTTAATTTCCTTCCAAAAAAATTTACTGCTGCTCAAATGAGAACTCTTTTTGAAGAGTTGTTCGGCCAATCAATGGATGTAAGGAATTTTCATAAGAAAATGGCAAGGATGGATTATGTGGTTGCTCTTGACGAATTCGAAAGAGGTGTGGCGCACAGAGCTGCAAGGTATTATCGTTTTGATAAAAAGGTTTATCTGAAATCTCATGGTGGTTTCAACATTAATCATGCAATATAAGTATTAATATAAAATTTTTAGTTATGTATCTTCTTGGTTATGACATTGGTAGCTCTTCAGTTAAAGCCTCTCTTGTAGATGCTCAAACCGGGCAAAGAGTGGCTTCAGCCTTTTATCCAAAGGTTGAAATGGAAATTAAGGCAGCCAAAATAGGTTGGGCAGAACAAGATCCCGAAGCCTGGTATAAAAATCTTCAGCTTGCTACTGCTGAAGTACTTAAGACCTCTGGTATAAATGGGGCTGATGTTGAGGCTATTGGTATTTCATACCAGATGCATGGTCTTGTATTGGTTGATAAAGCTGGTAATGTGTTGAGACCTTCAATTATATGGTGTGATTCACGTGCAGTGCCTTATGGTGCTAAAGCTTTTGAAGAACTTGGAGAAAAATGGTGTCTGGGACATTTGCTCAATTCTCCCGGCAATTTTACAGCTTCAAAGCTTGCGTGGGTTAAAGAAAATGAACCTGAGATATTTGCAAAGGTTGACAAGCTTATGCTCCCGGGTGATTATATCGCGATGTTATTGACCGGAGAATGTTCAACAACTGTTTCGGGTCTTTCCGAAGGAATGTTCTGGGATTTCAAGGAAGCCAAAGTTTCTGACAAATTGTTGAAATACTATGGTTTTGATGAATCTTTCATACCAAAAATCAATCCTACTTTTTCTATTCAGGGAAGACTTACTTCAAAAGTAGCTGAATTGTTGGGTCTTAAAGAAGGAACGCCCGTAAGCTACCGTGCAGGTGACCAGCCAAATAATGCATTGTCACTAAATGTGTTGAATCCGGGAGAAGTTGCTTCTACGGCTGGAACTTCAGGTGTTGTTTACGGTGTGAATGGCAGTCCTGAGTACGATCCTCAATCAAGGGTAAACAGCTTTGCCCATGTAAATCATACTGCAGGACTTAAGGTTTCAAAATCAGACGAAGAATTAATAGAAAGAATTGGCGTACTTCTTTGTATAAACGGAACAGGTATATTAAACTCATGGATGAAGAGGACAGTCGCTCCAGAATTGAGTTATGAGGCAATGAATGAGCTGGCTGCTACATCAAGGATAGGAGCAAAGGGTATTTCAATACTTCCATTTGGTAACGGAGCAGAGAGATTACTTGGAAATCAGAATCCGGGTAGTTCAATACATGGTTTGCAGTTTAATCTGCATGGAAAGGCTGATTTACTCAGAGCCGCTCAGGAAGGCATCGTATTCAGTTTTGCATATGGAATGGAAGTCATGAACGGTATGGGTATTGAAACCAAACTTATCCGTGCAGGTATGGCTAATATGTTCCTGAGCCCGATTTTCAGAGATACATTGGCTGGAACAACTGGTGCAACAATAGAACTTTATGATACAGATGGTTCAGTCGGTGCTGCGATTGGTGCAGGTATCGGTGCAGGTGTTTACAAAAATGCAGTTGAGGCATTTGCTTCACTTAAGAAACTCAGCGTAGTAGAGCCTGACTCAAATAATAAGGATGCTTATACTGAAGCATATCAAACATGGAAAAGTAAATTATAACAGAACAAATATCTATAACCAAATTTAAAATTTAAAAAAATGGCAAAAGAGTATTTTCCTGGCATAGGTCAGATTAAGTTTGAAGGAAAAGAAAGCAAAAATCCAATGGCTTTCCGTTATTATGAACCAGAACGCGTTGTATATGGTAAACCAATGAAAGATTGGTTCAACTTTGCAATGGCATGGTGGCATACATTGTGTGCAGAAGGTGGTGACCAGTTTGGTGGAGGTACACAACATCATTCATGGACAGGTGCTTCAGATGCTTTGGAAGCTGCAAAAGCTAAAATGGATGCAGGTTTTGAATTCATGCAGAAAATTGGTATCAACAATTATTGTTTCCATGATATTGATTTGATTTCAGAAGGTGGTTCAATTGAAGAATATGAATCAAATCTGAAGGCTATTGTTGCTTATGCAAAGCAAAAACAAGCTGAAACCGGTATCAAACTATTGTGGGGAACAGCAAATGTATTCAGCCACGAACGTTATATGAACGGTGCAAGCACAAATCCTAATTTTGATGCTGCTGCACGTGCAATGGTTCAGATTAAAAATGCAATTGATGCTACTATTGATCTTGGTGGTAAAGGTTATGTATTCTGGGGTGGTCGTGAAGGTTATATGAGTTTACTCAATACCGATATGAAACGTGAAAAACAACATCTTGGAATGATGTTGAGAATGGCTCGTGACTATGCACGTTCAAAAGGTTTCAAAGGTGTATTCTTTATTGAACCTAAGCCAATGGAACCAATGAAACATCAGTATGATGTTGACACTGAAACAGTTGTTGGCTTCCTTAAAGAAAACGGACTTGAAAATGATTTCAAGATTAATGTTGAAGTAAATCACGCTACTTTGGCAGGCCATACTTTTGAACATGAACTTCAGTGTGCTGTTGACAATGGAATGCTTGGTTCAATCGACGCAAATCGCGGTGACTACCAGAACGGTTGGGATACAGACCAATTCCCTATCGATCTTTTCGAACTTGTTCAGGCTATGTTGGTAATTGTTAAAGGTGGTGGTTTACAAGGTGGTGGTACAAATTTTGACGCCAAGATACGTCGTAATTCTACTGATCCTGAAGATTTGTTTATAGCTCATATCGCTGGTATGGATGCTATGGCAAGAGCTTTACTCATCGCTGCTGACATTCTTGAAAATTCACCATATCAGAATATGGTTTCTGAAAGATATTCATCATATGATTCAGGAAAAGGCAAGGAATTTGAAGAAGGAAAGCTATCTTTGGAAGATGTT
>CAZCPI010000124.1:0-7884 GCA_964500535.1 uncultured Bacteroidales bacterium | reverse complement strand
AACAAAGTTTATGATTCTGATGCTGAAACCCTGACAAAGAACTTTTTTAACAATAATATTGTTGATTATCGCGGATTACCAAAAGGAACAATTGATGTTACCATAAAAAAGAACTATCATAAGATCTATAATGTTGGCTATTACATTTTATCAAGCTTTACAGTGTACACTATAAATCTTCTGGGTTTCCCGATGATAAGTCAAAAAGCATCGGTCACGGTTAACGCAAAAATTAAAAACAAAGAAGGTCGGGTTATTAAAGAATACACTGAAGAAGGTATCGGTAAAGCAACAGCAGCCATGTACTGGGGCTATACTTTTGGCGGAGGACTTACCAAAACTGCGCCATGGGGATTACCAAGGGTAGTACACACGCTTGCTTTATCAGATGCTCTCCAGAAAATCAAATCAAACATATTAGCAGATTCCAAAGAATTAAACAAGCAAATCTATGAGAAATATTAAATTGCTTTTTTTATTGAATCTCATTTTGATATCTGTATTTACCTACTCTCAGGAAAAGCAATACCAAAAAGCTTTAAAAGCAAATACAGTTATGGCCATAGATGAATTTCTTGGAAAATACCCGGACTCAAAATACGCAGAACAAGCAGCATTCAGAAAAGCATCACTTATTGATAAATCTGAAGCCATCGAGGATTTTCTTGCGAAATATCCGAATGGAGATTATGCTTACAGAGCAAAAGATTTGTTGTGTTATTATGCTTACAAAAAAGTGATAATAATCAATAAACCTGAGGAATATGAGAAATATCTTAAATCCTTTCCGGGAAGTGATTATGCAGACACAGTACGTAAAGAAATAGAAAGATTTGATTTTAAAATAATTGAAGACAATTGGGAAAAAGATATACTTTTAAATTACCTTACAAGCCATCCAAATAGTTTTTTCAAAAAAGAAATTGATAAAAAGTTTAAAGAAATTAACGATTGGGATTCTGCTGTAAAAAAAGACACTTCTGTACTATATGCTGAATATCTCAAACAATATCCTAAAGGATTTAAGATGGCCGAAGCTAAAGAAAGCCTCGAGAAAGCACTTTGGCACGACGCAGTTATAGCAGATTGGTATAGTGTTTATGAAGATTATATAAAAAAATATCCTGATAACATTCATATAAAAGAAGCAAAAGAAAGGATAGAATGGTTAAAAACACAAAAAGCAGATTTTCGTGTTGAATATAATCCTATCTGTGTTGCTCAAAACAGTCCTTATCAAAATGTTAGTTATCCTTTCTTCTCAATGCCCATGAAGTTTTATGAAACCGGAGGTAAAATCGGATATAAAATAAAAGGGAGCGGGATTATTAATGACAAAAACGGTAATCGCTGGTCGAGTGAAGGAAGTAAATACATAGAAAGGTCTGTATCTGTTAATCCCGGAGATTATTTTTTAGACAATTATTGGGTAAGTGGGGCAATATTCTCAGGCGGTATTTTGTTTTTTACGTGGGAAGGTGAAGATGCAGGCGGACATCCTGTAGCTATGGTAGTCAAAATAGAAATGAAATGAGAAAACCACTGATTATTAAAACAGTAAATCAAACTCAAATGAAAAAAATAATTCTTATCCTATTTTTTATTTCACTTATTACGGGATGCTCTACAAAAAAATATTTACCGGCAAAAGAAATAGTCAAACACGACATAACAGAAAGATTACTACCAAATTACTCATTTGAATTAATATCATTATCTACCGGAAACAAAGGATTACAGGAATTTCAGCTGGTCGAAAATCATAGCCATTTAAGTTATTCATACAAAGGAAACGAAGAGTATTATAAAAAATACGTTGATTCAAATACATTTATTTTTGCAGGTATTTATACAGGTTTATGCGCATTGGGCATGGCGGGTTATGGATATTTATTTTTCACAGAAATAGGAAAATTATATTATTTAAGCATACCTGTAGGTATTGCTTGTGCAGCACCCTGGATCTTTCCAAGAAAAACTTTTACTGGGAAAATGATTAATATCGAGAGACAGCCCGCAAATGTACTATCTGAAATTTGTCCAATAACTAAAGAAGTCAGGAAAGTTATACAAATAGAAGTATTTTGTAATGGTAAAACCGGTCTTATTGAAACAGATCAAAATGGTCGGTTTAAAATTGATCTGATTAAATTTTTTGATTTGAATTTTAAAAATACAGATCAATCTTATGATTTAAAGATTGAGTCTTCCCAAACACGCATAAATCAAAACATTAAAATATTTCCTCTCAATAATCTACCTCACATCGAAAATTATGTTCCTGAAACCGGCAATTCTTATAGCTCCACGAAATCCGGGGATATAAGTGAAAGCGTTTTTTGGGATATTGACTTCAGAAACGTTAGAAACAAAGACAGCAAAGTTTATTATTACCAGGCACAGCCATTAAAAAAGAAAGTCAATTATCTCAAAAATAATAATAATCAAAGACTATTGAGAAATATTGTTATGAGCAACAATGAAAATAAAAAACTTACGATTGAAGCATACAGGTTGCTTGACAAGAATTCTCTTTATCTGTTGAATTACCAAAAAGAAAACCCTGCAGTTTCAATTGCATCAGAGATTAGTCTTGGTTTATCGAGCTGGCAAGATAAATTCAGGCAAGCCGATTTGGATACAACAGTAGCACATAACATTATTCAAGCATCAATGTTTGTAAAAAATCCGACGATTTTTGCCTATGATATAAAAGACTTTTGTTATAGAAATATCAAAAGAGGAAATATCGTTATGAAAAATATACTAATTAATTTATTAAATAACTTTGGAGATGTTGAATTGGCAACTCTCTACCTGAACTGCAATTACAGACCTCTTGAAGAAGCCGCCGCAAAATGGGGAAGCAATCACGGTTACAGACAGGTAAATATTAAAACAACCAAAAAAGCGATATGGGGTGATGAATAGCACAATTGCCATTTTTCAAAATGCATTTTTTGAAATTTACTTTTTTTGGCATACATTTACCTGAAATTTCGCAGCCGCGAAATTAGCAGCCGCGAAAATTAACCAACTTACACCATGAAGTTTTATAATCGGGAACAAGAATTAAGTGTACTGGCTAAGACAAGAGACTTAGCATTTAACAATCATTCCCAAATGACTGTTTTAACCGGGCGCAGACGTATTGGTAAGACCAAACTTATATTTAAAAGTTGTGAAGACTCACCTACTGTTTATTTGTTTGTCAGAAGAAGCAATGAAGCGACCTTATGCGCACAGTTTGCAGAAAAAGCAAGTATTAGCCTGAATATATACATATCAACAGAAGTAACCTCATTTGTAAGTCTTTTTGAAACATTTATGACAATAGGAAAGAATGTTTCATTCAATCTTGTAATTGATGAATTTCAGGAATTTTTCTACATTAATCCTTCGATATACAGTGGAATGCAGGATGTATGGGATAGATATAAAGAGACAACACATGTAAATTTTATCGCAAGCGGATCCGTTTACACGTTAATGCATCGTATTTTTATGGATTACAAAGAGCCACTATATGGGCGTTGTGATAGCATAATCAAGTTGAAACCATTCTCTACCTCTGTACTTAAACAAATAATGACTGATTATCATCCTGATTACAAAAACGACGATTTACTTGCATTATTTACCATTACCGGTGGGGTCCCAAAATATATAGAAATTTTGCTGGATAATGGTTGCTTTACGATGGACTCCATGGTCGATTTTGTAATACATGAAAACTCCATTTTTATTGAAGAAGGTAATATTCTGCTTATTCAGGAATTTGGAAAGAAATATGGCAACTATTATGCGATACTTTCAGCGATTGCTTCAGGTAAAAATACATCTTCTGAAATATCCGAATACATTGGCAATGCCAGTACAGGTGGATTATTACAAAGATTAGAGGATGATTATGACGTTATTGCAAAGAAGAGACCAATAATGTCAAAAGATGGTACTCAAAATGTCAGATACGAGATTACAGATAATTTCTTAAGGTTTTGGTTTAAATATATAGTTAAATATCAGGATTATATTCAATCTGAACTTTTTACCAAGTTATCAGAAGTTATAAAAGCGGATTATCCCACATATTCAGGATTTATACTCGAAATATACTTTAAAGAGCAACTCAAGGAAAAACAACAATATAAAAACATAGGCTCCTGGTGGGAAACATCAAAAGGTAAAGGTGTTGATCAGAATGAAATAGATATAATAGCAATTGAAGCCGAAACCCAAAAAGTGTTCATTGCTGAAGTAAAAAGGCAGAACAAAAATTTTAAACCGCAGCTTTTCGAACAAAAAGTAGAGAATATTCGAAGAAAGCTCTTTTTTAATTACGATATTATAACTGCATGCCTTACACTGGAAGATATGTAAAAAAAAAGCCCGGTGCTACCCGGGCTTAAGCTTTTTTTAGTACTCTCCTGTTTTTGAAGCTTTGAATACAGAGTCCAAATCCTCTCCTATTTCTTTTTCTCAAGCTGTTTCCGGATTTTGTTTATAGCAGAGCCGATAGGCTTTTCAGGCTCGATTACATTTGAAGACCCCCAAAAGTCCGGATCCCTAAAACCTATTGCAGCATCAGCCACAACAACATTAGTACGAAGCCTGTTAGCAGCCTTATCCCACCTTTCAGTCTCAGACGGTTTCCAGTCAGTAACTGCCATCTCCATAACAGACTCATAAGTAGTATTAAACAACCTGCGCTTCCAGTTGACCTCAACATTCAGCTCAATCCTGTTATAACCCATATACCACTTATCATCACGCTGAATATAGTTCACCATATAACGAGCCTTCTTCACCTCAACTTTGGCATACAAAGGCTTACGCCTGATAAAAAGATCATTGACAGCATTCTTATCATCCATATTCATATCATAAACAGCACTGACCAAAGCCAGCGATTGAGCATCAATATAAAGCTTGCCATGGAAATAAGGCTCCTTAACAGCAGGACGCTGCTTGAAATCAAGCACATAAACCATCCTGTTGTCAATCATCGTCGAGCGGTCGTAACTGAAAATATAGTTTTCGAAAACCTTGTCAGTAAACACCCTTTCAGGATCTTTCATCACATCAGTAAACAAAGTATTGTAAGGACCCCCCATCAGCTTAAACACAACAGTATCAAGCTTCTCATAATCAGTCTGTTTCCTTACCTTGTACAAAGCAGCGATATCATTTCTGCCCGAAGCATACGAAAACTTAAAAACATCAACCACTGCTTCAAGCAAAGCAACATAAGTCTTACGCTTTTTGATAGTTTCACGATAAAATGCAGTAGCTTCAGTAGTCTTGCCGACATAGTTTTCATCACGTTTATCAAGCACAGCCCTCATTAGTGACTCAGCATCCTTGAATACCACGTTCACGTCAGGCAATGATATCGGAGAAACCTCCATATCCAACCTGTTGAATTCACCATTAAATTCCGAAACCGGGAAGCTCTTGTTCTTATACCCAAGGAAAGAAACTAAAAGATTGCCACTCTTATAAGTAACAGGTATTTTCAGGACAAAACTACCCTCAGTATTAGTTACAGTAGAAATATTAGTACCCTCCACCTGTACAGAAGCAAAAGCAAGAGGCTGACCGTTAAGCATATCAGTCACAAGACCACGACAAGTGATGTATTGAGCATTCTCAGCCACACCTACCTGTGCATTAGCTGTATTCCGACTCAAAGCAGTAAAGCAGACGAAAAACAAAAACACCGGCAAAAAACTAAAAAACTTCCTGGTCTTCATATTATTAAGTATTAACCGATAATTTCAGAAAAAATCTACAAAATATCTTCCTTATTCAAAGGAGCATACGGACCATCCTTACATTCGAAGATGACAGTATCAGGCTCAAGCACCTCTATCGTATGCCACTGACCAACAGGAATATTCACACCATAAACACCCTTCAGAGGATCAAGAGTGCAACAGTCAGTAACATTCTTTTTGTCATCATAAAAAATCACTTTCAGCCTGCCCCTTAACAATACATAAGTCTCTTCAGTATAAGTGTGTCTGTGTACAGGCAACTCAGTACCGGGTTCAAGAGCATTAAGCAATCTCTGAGATGCAGACTCGTCTCCCTCATGAAAATTAAAATTTTTCCTGAGGCGGGCATTCCCTTTAGCCACCTCAGACACGTGATCAAGCAACTGTTTATGAATGATTTGCATAGTATCAAATATCAGAAAAAAAGTTTACAATATCACTTAATCAGAAAACTAAATCTTTCAAGGATAAAGTTTTCAATTTTTGTCCAGATTTTCAATAAAAGTTCGTAATTCGAATTCAGCAGATTTAAACCCTCCACTATTTCTTCCTTTTTAAAAGGATACTCATGAGAAATCATATTCCTTATTTCGCGAAGCAGAAACCAATCTTCAGCATCATCAATTATATTCAATGATTCGAGTCTGTTTAATAAATCAATAAAAGGAAGTCCTCTGGTTTCCTCTCCAAGATTATCCAAAATCGACTTAAACAATTTAGCACCAATAAAATCCTGAAGTTTTGAAAACCTATAAACAAACTGATCAAAATAGCTTAAAATATCCGCATCGGTTTTACTGAAACTATCAATATTCAAAGGAAATAAATGATGGATCTTCCCGTATGCATATTGCATTCTTTCAATATGAATCAGGCAAACCTTATACGATTCGTTTAATATGTCGTTTTGTTCTCTAAGTATCATAGTCAATCCGAAATTTTTACAGATTTATCCTTAATTGATTGATAGAAATTAATTTTTGACCGCAACACCTCGTTATCAAATACAAGATCAATCTTTTGATCACCAATTAAACGTTTAAGTTCAACCAAAAAAAGTGCCTTGTTTTTTAAAGTCAAAGTGGATTCAGTATCGGAATGCATAAACAAATCTATATCACCTCCCTTTGCCGTATCTATAGTACGGGATCCAAAAAGGTAAACCTGAACATCAGAAGAAAAGTATTTCTTCGCCAGTAAATTTATGATCTGTATTTTATCCTTACTCAAACGCATAAAAGCATTATAAATCTTTTACAAACTCCTTCAGCCATTCTTTAAGCTTAGGGCCAATATCCTCATGATCAAGACCAAAGATAACATTTGTCTTAATAAAATCAAGCTTATTGCCCACATCATATCTAATACCGTCAAACTGATAGCCGTACATCGCACGCTCCTTAACCATCAGCCTCATAGCATCAGTAATCTGGATCTCATTACCCTTACCCCTCGGGGTCTTCTCAAGATACTTAAATATCTCAGGAGTAAAAATATAACGGCTAGCCACAGCCAGGTCAGACGGAGCATCCTCAGGCTTAGGCTTTTCTACAAAATCTTTGGCTAGATAAACATTATCGCCCATTTCTTCACCATCTATCACACCATATCTCTGCACCTTTTCAGCAGGCACCTTTTCCAAAGCCACCACAGAGCCATGATAACGATCATACACATCAATAAGCTGTTTAATCACAGGTTTAGTCCTGCTCGCCATCAGAGTATCGCCAAGCAACACAGCAAAAGGCTCATTGCCAACATGATCCCTGGCATAACTTATAGCATCACCCAGACCATTCATCTCCTTTTGCCAGACAAAATGAATATTGGCAAGATTGGATATCTTAACAAGCTTTTCAAGCTCTTCTTTCATGTTTTTAGCCTCAAGAGAAGCCTCAAGCAGAGGACTTCTGTCAAAATGCTCCTCAATCGCACGCTTGGTACGACCCACTATTATCAGGATATCGGTAAGACCGGCAGCCACAGCCTCTTCAACAACATATTGTATCACAGGAGTATCCACCACAGGTATCATCTCCTTAGGCTGACTCTTGGTAATCGGCAGGAACCTTGTCCCCCAACCCGCAGCAGGTATTACAGCTTTCTT
>CAZCPI010000123.1:0-8010 GCA_964500535.1 uncultured Bacteroidales bacterium | reverse complement strand
ATGTCAGATATCATTGACTTTATCTACAGTGGCAAAAACCTTTTTGGTAAAGATAAAGTGATGAAAAGTATGCTTGAACAGGAAAAGATTTCAAAAGATGAAATCATTTATGTAGGTGATGAAATGCGTGACATTGAGGCTTCAAAAAAGGTCGGGATTCCTGTAATCGCTGTAAGCTGGGGACTAAATAAAAGAGAAGCACTGGAGTCATTTAAACCGGATCAAATGGCACACTCACCTAAAGATTTGCCCGGTTGTATTCAGAAAATACAACAATAGAATTGTCTTAATTTCGGTTTTACCAAAAAGTGTATCATGTAGTGTCTTGAGTGGTATATGATACACTTTTTAATTAAATACTAATTTGAGATATTTAGATAATCCTGTTCAGTAAATATGTATTTATATTTATAGTGGAACTCATTGATTTTTGTTATGGTATAGGATTCCATCATTAATGGATTTCTTGCCGATGTGTTTTGCCATTTATAAGAAATTTTCTTGCCTGAACTAAAGATGATAGCAATTGAGTCGCAATAAAAAAATGGTGTATCAAAACCGTCCTCAACTTCTATTTCTTTTATTGTTTCTTGATTATTGGCTATAGCTATGGTATCATTTGTGCTTTGATAAAGCACCATGCTCAAATCAACCCCACTTCTATTTATTAAAGAACATTCCAGCGTAATTATTGATGGTTGAGGTTCAGTACATGAAAAGAATAAAACTAATGGCAGAATAATCAGTATTTTTTTCATTCCCATACCTCCTAAAGTTTTTTTAATATATTGATTTCTCAGACCGGTTTTATGCCTTTTTTTGCCAGATAAAATAGTATTAATTCTACAGCATTGTCAATGCCAAGCTTGCTGGTGTCGATTGATAGGTCATATTGCCTGATGTCAGTCCAGTCTTCACCGGTGTATTTACGGTTGTATTGGGCTCTTTCCTTGTCATTGTGTATCATCATCTTTCTTGCTTCATCTTCAGAGACTTTATAGACTTCCATAAGTCTTGAGATCCTGAATTTATCGTCTGCATGAAGGAAAATACTGTAGTGATTTGGGAAATCTTTCAGAATAAAGTTGCTGCATCTTCCGATAATAACCGATGATTTTTCATTGGCGATTTCCAGAATGATTTCTGTCTGAGTATCAAAAATATCCCTGTCGACAGGACCAATCTGGTTTGGCAGATAGCTTTCATAACTTGAGGAATAGGTTTCAAGAAATCTTCTCCAGAACAGAGCTTTTTCTTCTCTTGATTTTAGTTCGTTCTCATTAATCCTTAATTTTTTAGCCGCTTCAGTTATCAGAAAGCTGTCGGCATAGAAGATGCCAAGTTTGTCAGCCAGGGCTTTACCTATTGTGGCTCCTCCGCTACCTAACTGGCGTCTGATAGTAATGACAAATTTTGAATCCGTTTCCATGTCCGTATTAATTTGATTAATTAATTTGTTAACCTTTGAAAGTATCAACCGTACATATTCAACAAAAACAAATGGATTTTGTTTACACCGAAATTTAATATTTTTATGTCACATTTTATAATTTTTTTCATGAAAAATAGTCTTATATGTTACAAATTGCAAGAAATCATCAATTTGTCATATTATTGCATAAATAATCGTCAATATTTATTAATATTACAGCCTGATAATCAATCTAAAATTATTATTTCAGATATGCCGGGACCCGCAAAAATCAATGTTCAGAATGAACAAATTTTTTGGCATGCGGTGTTCCATACGACCTTAGTGTAAAAAATAAGAATTAACGTATGAAAAAAGAAATAATTAACAAGTCTTTAAGGCAGGTACTGACACTGTCATTTTTATTATCTTCCGCTGTCCTGTTTGCGGGTAAGAGCGAAACTCCGACAATGAACTATGAAAAGTATGTGATGCCTAACGGACTTCAGGTAGTGTTACATACTGATCATTCTGATCCGATGATATCATTTGCCATAATGTATCATACGGGATCCAGCAGGGAAACTCCGGGAAAGACCGGTTTCGCCCATCTTTTTGAACATTTACTTTTCGGTGGATCCGAGAATGCACCGGCCGGTACTTTTGACAAGGTTATTGAATCTGCAGGTGGATCCAATAATGGTTTCACAAGCAGGGATATTACTGCATATTTTGAAACCTTTCCAAAGAATGCTCTGAGAAAAATCTTATGGCTTGAATCAGACCGTATGGGTTTCTTTATCAATTCGGTAACTCCAAGACTGCTTACTCTGCAGCAAAATGTGGTTTCTAATGAAAAAAGACAGGGAGAGGATAATTCTCCATATGGTTTCACCGATTATGTTGTTTTAAAAAACCTTTATCCTGCAGGACACCCTTACAGCTGGGAAGTAATAGGAGAGATGGAGGATCTGAGAAATGCAACTCTGGATGACGTTAAACAATACTACGACAAGTTTTATGGCCCGAACAATGCGACTGTTGTTATTGCCGGAGATTTTAACACTGACACCGTCAAAGCTTTAATGAATGAATATTTTGGTGAAATCAAACCTCACGGCAAGGTTGAAACCAGAACTGAAATGCCTGTAGCTCTTGAAAAAACAGTAAGACTTTTTCATGAAGATAAATTTGCCAATGTACCCGAAATCAATCTTGTATGGCCGTCTGCCCGTGGTTATTCAAAAGATGCTTATGCGTTGGATTTTCTTTCAAGACTGTTAACTGACGGCAAAAAGACTCCTTTGTATAAAGTTTTAGTTAAAGATAAACAGCTGACATCCAGAATGTATTCTTATAACGATGGAGGTGAGCTAGCAGGTGATTTCCATATCTCTGCAAGAGCAAATAAAGGTGTTTCACTTGATCAGATTGAAAAGTCTGTCGAAGAGGCATTTGCTTTATTTGAAAAAGAGGGCATAACCGATAATGACCTTGAAAGGATAAAGGCCACAAGCGAAAAAAGTTTTTATGACAATATCGAGGGTGTCAATGCAAAGTCAATTCAGCTTGCCACGTATAACACTTTACTGAATGATCCGGGTTTCCTGACTAAGGATATTGAGAATATTAAGTCTGTTACCAAAGAAGATGTTATGAGGGTATATGAAAAATATATCAAGGGGAAACCTCATGTGGTAACCAGTTTTGTACCAAAAGGTTCACCTGAGTTAGCTGCTGCTAATTCGGTTTCTGCCGGTGTTAAGGAGGAAGATATAAATGCAGCTTCGCAGGTTGAGATTGCTGAAACCGGTGATGAGAAGATAGTTAAGACTCCTTCTCCAATGGACAGGACCAAAGAGCCCGCTTCAGATAAGGATCCACAGGTGAGCATTCCTCAGATTTGGAATTCAGGATTGAAGAATGGTATAAAGATTTCATGCATTGAGAAAAAGGAGTTGCCTGTTGTAAGCATTAGTTTTACAATCGAAGGCGGAAACTTCCAGGATGACATCAAATTACCTGGCGTAAGTAATATGGTCGCCAATCTGCTGCCCCTGGGTACGAAAACAAAAACTCCCGAAGAGTTAGAGGAATACACTCAGTTACTGGGTTCCACGCTTATGGTTTCATCATATAATGAGGAGTTTGTGGTTGAAGCCAGTACTCTTACCAGAAATTTTGACAAGACTGTTGCTTTGATAAAGGAAATATTACTCGAGCCAAGATGGGATTCAACTGAACTTGCATTGATTAAGACCAGAATTAAAAACAGGATTATTCAAAATCAGGCTCAACCTACTGTTATCGCGAGTCAGACTTTCTCGAAGCTGGTTTATGGTGAAAATAATATCCTGGGTTTGAGTCCAATGGGTACTCTTGAATCTGTTGATAAAATAACAATGCAGGATCTTAAGGACTGGTATTATAAAAATATATCTCCTAAAGTTACCAGCGTTCAGATAGCAGGAAATGTAACAAAGGATCAGGTACTGACAGCGTTTAAAGGTCTGGGTACTGAGTGGAAGCCTGTCGGTGTTAAGCTGAGTAATTATGAAGTACCTGCTGCTCCGGAAAAGTCAAAGATTTATTTCGTTGACGTGCCGGGTTCGAGTCAGTCAGTCATTTATATAGGTTATCCTGCACTTTCCAGGATGAATCCTGATTATGTTAAGGCTGATTTTCTTAATTACAGGTTGGGTGGTTCCTTTACAAGCATTTTTAACCAGATACTGCGTGAAGAAAAGGGTTTCACATATGGTGCTTCCAGTGCCTTCAGGCCCCGCAAGAATATCGGACCTTTCGTTGCTTCTACAAGTGTTCGTTCTGATGCTACTTTTGAAACCGTTAAGATCTTTAAGGAAGAGATGGAAAAATTCAGAAAGGGTATCACTCCTGAGGATTTGCAGTATATAAAGGATTGTATGATTAAATCAGATGCTCTCCGCTTTGAAACCAATAATTCACTTGTGGATATGTTATATAATATTTCGAAATATGGTTTCCCGAAAGATTATGTAATAAGGGAAGAGGATGTGATGAAGCAAATGACTCTTGAAGACCAGGTTAAGATTGCCGGTAAGTATATTGATCCTGATAAGATGTATTATGTTGTGGTCGGAGACGCTGCAACTCAAATGGATGCTCTTGAGAAAATTGGTTTTGGTAAACCGGTTCTTTTAAAGAGATAAAATCTTTGCCAATTCTGTTTTTAATGGAACTATAGTTTTTAAATTAAAACCCCGGGGATACCGGGGTTTTTTTATTTCTGATTGTCAATCCATTTCTGCAATTTCTCCATCTTTTGCGGATTTGAAGCAATCCAGTTTTTTATTTCATCATTTCCCGATGATTGCAGGATGTAATAATTGAAGGCTTCACAGTTTTCAGAAATGAACATGTCTTTGAACTTTTTAACGTAAAAATCAAACCAGAAGCTCTGTTCGGTTTTAGTGTCGCAGATTGATTTGAAATAACATTCGTTAGTCAGTTTCATGAATTCAGTATCATTTTTATCTCTGAATTCAATCATGAATTTTGAAGCAGCAAAAAAGCTGAGAGTGATTTCGGTTTCGCCAAAAGTTTTATCAGAGGTTGAATTTGGCATTTTTACATTTATCTTTTTTTCATTTTCAAGTGTGATGCCATAGTTTAACTGATTATTGAGTTCTTTAAGGCATTCAGGAGAAACCAAATCATTTTGACTCAACATAAGGTAATAATATAAAGGTAACAGGGATTTGGCTCTTTCTCCTCTGGCCTTTGTAATCCTGTAAAGTAATAAATGGTTTTTCTGATAACCCGGGTCAGAAATAATAGCATTAATTGTAGCTTGCTGAGCTTTGTCCAGCTCCATCTTTTTAAAAAGTAACTCAGCTTTATCATATTTCTCATCTGCAATTGTAGCAGGCTGGCTGTATAAATTAAGTGATACAGTCAATAACATAACAAATGAAATCAGGTTTTTCATGGTTTTTATGTTTTTGTATTTTATGGTTTCATCATTACTCCAATTCCTTTTTTTCCGTCTGTTTTGATTATTAAAGGTTTTTCAAATCTAATATGTTTTATATAGTCATTTTCAAAAATAGCAGGTTGCATGTTAATGTATCCGAAATCACAAAATTGACCGTCGCTTTCCTCTGTGATTGAATAGTAGCTGACTCCAAATGAAGTCAGGTTTTGAAAAAAATGAGTGCCCTGGCTCGGGTCAATCTTGTATCTTGTATTTCCGGATTCAACTATTAGTTTTGCTGATGCAATCTGAGGCCATTTGACCGGAATACCTAGCCACGGATCACTGGAACCCCACCTGCCGGGGCCGATCAGGGCAAAACTTTTTTCTTCTAGAGTTAGTTGACGGTTTATTTTTTCTACTTCATAAGCTGCAAGCTGATTGTAGCTGGCTCCAAATTTTTCAGGTTTGACATAAACCAAATCGTAAATATCATTTTCAATGCCGTGTCCAAGTGCATTGTTTGATTTAATAATCAGCTGATCCGCCGGGATATTGTCGATATCTTCTTCAAGCATTTCCTTAATATCAACAATGGGTCTTATCTGAAGCAAATAGAATGTCCTTTTGTTATCTTCATCAGGATTGAGCTCGACAGCAAATTCGATTTCGATGGGACGTCCCATGTTTTTTTGACCGAGGAAAAGAACCTTTTCAAGTATTTTTGCAAGAGGGAATGTTTCGTTCTGCAAAATATGTGCAAAAGATATTACTTTTCTGCCTTTACCCCATACTCCGTCCCTCAAAACCTGATCAACATGATCATAAGTAGAAGCAAGATATTTTAATGTTCCGTCTTCTTCCGCATCCTGAACCCTCAGAGTTAACAGATTTTTCCCGTCATCTGTCGTTACCTGAAATTCCTTGTTCCTCAAATCAAGACAATAAAACTGAGTCTGGGTTTCTCTTAATGCGAAATCAAGTGAACTCATCTGCAGAATGCTGTGAGGATGCTTTGGTGAAAATCTTAGTGTTGTACCACCGTCTACAATATATTTACCTAATCCCAGTGCTACATTCGCTATCCCGTCTTCCGCAGTTTCATGACCAATCGGATAATAATTCAAAGATCTTGCAACACCTGAAAAGGTAGGGTAATATCTGTCGCCGTATGCAGTACCACATACTTCTTCAAGTATGATAGCCATCTTTTCCTGATCGATGATATTTGATGTTGCAACCATATATGCCTTGCTGCTTTGAAAGAAGACAGATGCATATACAGCTTTGATTACATTTTTAAGCATTACCAGCGTTTTCTCAATATCATCGTCAAATGGTATCATATATGTAGAATATATACCTGCAAATGGTTGATAGTGAGCATCTTCTAAAAGGCTTGATGATCTGACTGCTATTGGTTTTCTTACAACAGAAAGAAATGCTCTTAAATTTACATTGAAACCATCAGGTAAATGAGCTTCCATGAAAACCTTAAGAATCTTTTCGTCTGAAGCATCAGAAAGTGCAATCGTATAAAGACCATTGTTTTCCATAAACTGGTCAAATATATCAGTGCAAAGAACCAATGTTTTAGGAATACAGATATTAACATCTTCAAAATCTCCTAATTCCGGATTTCTTTTTATAAGAGAATCTATGAATGCTATACCTCTTGCCTTGCCTCCAAGAGAACCTTCTCCGAATCTTGTGAAATTTGAGTATTTATCGAACCTCTCTTTTTTGAATTCAGCAATTACACCCTGGTTCTTTGTCCTTCTGTACATAACGATAGCATCGAAAATAATTTTTCTTGCCTCCTGTGTATCTTCATAATCCTCAATAGGAATATCTTCTATGAACTTAGCTAAAGGGAACATAGCCCTGGAATATAACCATTTAGATGCGTGATTCTTACTCAAATGGTATCTAAGGGAATTGTCAGGAATGTTAAAGATTTCATCCTGCAAATCCTTAAGATTAGTGATCCTCAGTACCTCTTCTCCGGTTTCAGGATTTTTGAAAACGAAATCTCCGAAACCAAAGCTGTTCATGAGATTTTGCCTGAGCTCCTGAGGGAATGTTTTAGATGATTTATGTATGAAACCGGCAGCAATTTCATCTGCATATTGTTTGTTTTCAATTTCAGAAGAATTCAGAATTATGGGAAGAACAGGATCGTTATTTCTTACACGTCTGCAAAATCTAATACCTGCAAGTTTATCTTTTGTTCCTTCTCTGTTGAAACTCATATCGGAAATCAATCCTAACATGTTTCCGTGATATTTTCTGTAAAGATCCTTTGCCTCTTCGTAATTACGCGCAAGCAATATTTTGGGACGGCCTCTCATTCTGAGCATTTCCTGATGGGCATTTAATGCTTCAGTTGCGAAATGTCTTGATTGTTCAAGAACGAACTTATACAGGTTTGGCAAAATAGATGAATAGAACCTGACAGAATCTTCAACAAGTAATATTACTCTGACGCCAACAGATTCAATATCGTCGTCCACGTTCATCTTGTCTTCAATCAATTTGATAATCGCAAGTAAAAGATCCGTGTTACCAAGCCAGCTGAATACATAATCGATAGCTGACAAGTCTGCGTTTTCCATGTACTTTGAAACCTCTCTGGAGAAAGGTG
>CAZCPI010000122.1:3494-8107 GCA_964500535.1 uncultured Bacteroidales bacterium | reverse complement strand
CCGGTATGATTGGAACTCTGGCTTTTTGAATTAACTTCAGGATACTTTCCTGCCATTCTCTGTCTCTAACCCTCATATCACGGATACTAAAGTCTGAAACTGCACCGGCAGGGAAAAAACCCATCGGATGTCCATCCTTAACATGAGAAATTGTTTCGCGAATGCTGTTCATGTTGACAGTTGGTTCAAGTTTTTTTGTTGTTGTGGGTGTTACAGGAATAAAATGTTCGTCCAGGGTTTTTACCAGAGAAAGCATTTTATTTACCATAAGCTTATAGTCTGATCTTATCCCTCCGAATAAATCTGTAAGCATAATACCATCAAGGCCTCCGTATGGATGATTAGAAATAGTAATGAATGGTCCTTGAGGTAATTTGCGTAATCTTTCAGGGTTACCTATCCTATAAAATACTCCAAGATCTTCCAGTAATCTTGAAGCAAATTCAGCTCCCTTATAGTCACATGAATTATCATAAACAGCATTAACTTTATCAACTCCAAATAACTTAATCATTCTTTTGGCAAACTTATGCCCTATAGGGCCTCTAAAAAAAGGTGAAAAACTTTCAAGTTCTTCTATGCCAATAACGTATCTTTTTGTAACTATATCATTATTCATCAGTTTTCTCTTTTTTTAGCTTTATTTCTCAATGGCTTTCCTGAGTATTATTCTGAAAGTTGTACCTCTGCCAATTTCTGAGTTCTTTATAAATATTCTTCCTTTGTGATTCTCCTCAATTATCCTTTTAACCAATGATAATCCAAGTCCCCAACCTCTTGATTTTGTTGTATAACCAGGATTAAAAACCGTTTTAAAATTTTTCTTAGGAATACCTTTTCCTGTATCAGTGACATCAATCATTATATTTTTATCTTCCTGAATAACTTCTATCGATATTTTACCAACCGATTCCATTGCGTCAATTGCATTTTTGCAAAGATTCTCAATAACCCACTCGAATAATGGAACATTCAGAAGAACAAGAATAGCTTTATCAGGTATCTTTGTGGTTATTGATATTTTTTTAGAAGTTCTGTTTCTAATATAATTTACAGCATTCTCAAGTGCAGGACGGATATCAACAGAAGATAGATCTGATTTGGAACCAATTTTTGAAAATCTTTCAGCAATGGTCTTAAGCCTTTGTGTGTCTTTTGATATTTCAGTTAAAAGTTTTTCGTCAATATCCTTGAGTTTCAGGATTTCTATCCATGCCATCAGTGATGAAATAGGTGTTCCGAGTTGATGGGCGGTTTCTTTGGTTAATCCAACCCAAACTCTGTCTTGCTCAGCTCTTTTTGATGTATTCAAAGCATATATTGTTACTATCAAAAAAATAAACATTACCAGAAGTTGGATAAATGGGAAGTATGTAAGTTTTTTTAGCAAACTTGACTCATCATAATAAACGTATTGCGAAATTTCCTTCGTCAGTTTGACCTCGATAAATTTATTTTTTTTGATAATTTTTTCTGCTTTTTCTATTATATCAGCAGAATCGGCTTGTGTTTCTTCATAAAGGTTGTTGGATTCGAGTATTTTCCCTTTCTGATCTACCAGTATCACAGGAATATTTGTATTCCCTTCTATTACCTTAAAAACTAGTGTATAATCTATTTGTATGCCTTCTTCAGACTCTGTTGACAGCAATTTAACAGCTTCTGCCCATAACTCAATCTTTTTTCTTTCTTCGGTAGCAAGATCTTTTGCCAGTTTATTTGAAAACAATGTCGAAGCAATGGTCAATAATATTGCAACCAAAAAAAATGCTATGCGCATTCTTGATGAAGAGTCAATCGAAGATTTCATTTTTTAGATATTTATATCAACAGAAACCGGACAATGATCAGAATGTACGATGTCAGAATGTATATCCGCATTTTTCAACAAATCTACAATATTGTTGGTTATGAGGTGGTAATCTATCCTCCATCCAAGATTTTTTTCTCTGGCAAACTGTCTGTAATTCCACCATGTATATTTATCCGGACTTTTGTCAAAAACTCTGAAAGTGTCAGTGAAACCACTTTCAACCAGATTATCAAACCATTCACGTTCTTCCGGAAGAAAACCGGATACACCCTGATGCTTCTCAGGATGATGGATATCTACTGGCTTGTGACATATATTAAAATCACCACAGATAAGTAGTTTTGGTCTCTCTTTTCTGAGCTCGTTGAGAAAAATCAGGAAATCTGAAAGAAACTCCATTTTGAATTCCTGTCTTACGTCGCCCATACTGCCAGAAGGAACATAAACGCAAAGGACACTGAAGTCGCCAAAATCTGCTCGAATAACTCTGCCTTCATTATCATATTTATGGTTGTTCATGCCTGTTACTATTTTATCCGGCATAATTTTAGATAGAATTGCTACTCCGCTGTAACCTTTTTTTTGTGCTGAATGGTAATAACAATATTTGAAACCATTCTCAATGAAAACAAAAGAATCTATTTGATCAGGTTGGGCTTTGGTTTCCTGAAAACAGACTACGTCGGCTCCTGATGAGGCAATGTAATCAGGTAAACCTTTACTTGTCGCTGATCTGATCCCGTTTAAGTTATACGATAATATTTTCATAGGTAATTATAATTATTTACACTAAGGCCATATAGAACGCAGCATGCCAAATTAGCATTAGCCCGGACGTTTTGTTTAAGCATGCTCGTTTCATAGTTACAGTGTTTAATATGATTTATTAAACCGGTTTTTGTATCTCAAAAGCTTTTTGCAGCCCTTTGGCGGCAAATACAAAATCATTCAGTTTCTCGTTTTCTGTATTAAAAATAGTTTCTTTCGTCCCTTCCCACTCTTTATTTCCTTCATAAATGAAAAGTATATTATCTCCCATAGTAATGACCGAATTCATATCATGAGTGTTTATTACTGTGGTCATACTATATTCTGAAGTAATGTCAGTTATGAGTTCATCGATTTTTATAGATGTCAGCGGGTCAAGACCGGAGTTGGGTTCATCACAAAATAAATACCTTGGATTTAATGAAATCGCTCTTGCTATCGCACAGCGTTTTTGCATACCTCCACTTATTTCAGAAGGAAATAAATCGTAGTTACCATTTAATCCTACTCTGTCAAGGCAGTATTTGCCTCTTTTTATTTTATCATTATCACTCATTGTAGAAAACATCCTTAAAGGAAATAAAACGTTTTCTAAAAGTGAAAGTGAATCAAACAGAGCAGAGCCTTGAAAAAGCATGCCGATTTCTCTGTGAAGATTAATCCTGTCATTTTTATTCATAGACAAAAGGCCTCTGTTGTCATAAACAATATCTCCCTGATCAGGCTCAAGTAAACCAACTACGCATTTAAGCAAAACGGTTTTTCCTGAGCCGCTTTGACCGATAATCATATTTGTCTTACCGGTTTCAAAAATAGAAGATACTCCTTTTATAACTTCTTTTTCACCAAAAGATTTACGTACTTCTACTAACTCTATCATGATAATAATAATTTAGTGAGTATCAAGTTGAAAAGAAGTATTAGAATGCTGCTGTTTACAACAGCATTTGTACTTGCTTTACCGACATCCAATGCTCCACCGTATGAATAATAACCGTAATAAGATGAAACAGAGCTTATAATGAAGGCGAAAACTGCTGCTTTAATCAGTGAATAAAAGACATACCATGGTATAAACCAGTATTGTATGCCGTATATGTAAGTAGCCGGGGTAATCAAATTAGTAGTTAGACTAATAAAATAGCCGCCAAGAAGGCCACAAAACATACTGTAAACGACTAAAAATGGAATAAATACCACAAAACCTGTAATTTTTGGAAGGATAAGGTAGTTTGCAGAGTTAACACCCATTATTTCCATTGCGTCTATTTGTTCAGTTATTCGCATTGTTCCAATTTCTGAAGCTATGCTTGATCCGACCTTGCCGGCAAGTATCAGACATAATATACTTGAACAGAATTCCAACAGCAGAGTATCTCTGGTTACAAGTCCTGTGGTGTATCTTGGTAGTAACGGATTTTCTGTGTTCATCTGAGTCTGCATTGTCATTACAGCTCCGATGAAAATTGAAATAATTAAAGTGATGGATAGAGAATTGGCTCCTAGTTTTTCAATTTCTTTCCAGGTTTGTTTAAAAAATAATTTCCATTTTTGAGGGATTGTGAAAACTCTGTACATGAGTTGACTATATCTCCCTACGTGAAAAAAAAGATTCATGCTTAAAATAGATTTGCTTTGGCTTAAATACTAAGTCCTATACTTGATTATACTACAAATATACTTTAATCATTTTATTTGAGCATAATTCGATGTACTTTTCGTATTTTTGCAACCACTTATAAATATCTGTTTTAATGTTCATATATAATGTATATGACATTTGATCCTGATTTTAAAATGATATGAATATGTCTGAACAAGAGTTAGTACTCAGGACTGACAATCTGGTAAAAAGGTATCGTCAACGCACTGTTGTTGACCATGTTTCTATTGAATTGCGTCAGGGTGAGATAGTTGGTTTACTTGGACCTAACGGTGCAGGTAAAACTACTACTTTCTATATGACTACAGGGTTGGTTTTGCCAAATGAAGGCAGAGTGTATCTTGGAGATACAGACATTACAGATTTTCC